>JAAUSG010000249.1 GCA_012034055.1 Leptolyngbyaceae cyanobacterium RU_5_1
CGTGAGTATCGCGGCAAATATCACGTTTTAGGTGGACTCATTTCGCCAATGGATGGCATTGGGCCGGATCAGCTTTTATATTCAACAACTCGTGCGGCGAGTCAGCCAGCAAACCATTGAGGAAGTGATTATCGCGATTAGCCCCAGTGTGGAGGGCGAAACCACGACGCTGTACGTTGGGCAACTCCTGAAGCCATTTACGAAAGTGACCCGGATTGCGTTTGGGCTACCGATGGGGGGTGATCTGGAATATGCGGACGAAGTAACGCTGGCAAGGGCGTTAGAAGGCAGACGAGAGCTAGATTAGGATGAGAGGATGTAGGTTTAAGGTAAGTAAGCCGTTGAAGGCGAAACCTGTGTCGTATAAGCTAGCTGTTTTGATTGAACGGGATGAACATGGCTACTATGCCTACTGTCCTGAATTACCGGGTTGTCAGAGTCAGGGAGATTCATTGGAAGAAGTTAAAGAAAATATTCAGGAAGCGATCGAGCTGTATTTAGAAACGCTTTCGGAAGAAGAAAAACAAACTCGTTCAATCAGAAACATCCTGAATTGAAGAGGCAGTCGTTTCGCCGTTTGCCTGGGTGGAAGTGTCGTAGATTGGGTCGGGAACATTCATGATGGATGGATCTCTGGGGGCTGCAGCGCGATCGCCCATATTCCCCAAAGCGACCTGCAATGCTGCACTCAGCTCTTTGACAGAGGCAAATCGCTGATCGGGGGATTTTTGCAAGCATCGGAGCGCGATCGCCTCCAGTTCAGGGGATAGGTGCTCACACCCCCGATACACTCGCATTGGAAAGGGATCTTTAGACACATGAGCCACTGCCCACGCGCCACCATTCATTTGGCGAGTCGCTTGACCAAAGCCAAACGGATCCGTGCCAGTCAACATTTCATGGAGCAGCATCCCTAAACTGTAAATGTCGGCTCGTTCATCTAACGTTGTCTCAGCTTCAAACTGTTCCGGAGCCGCGTAGCGATAGGTGCCCAGGAATAAACCAGTGGTATCGGTATAGACACCCTGATTGCTCTGCAACTTAGCGATTCCAAAGTCCAAAACCTTTACCAACTCTCCCAATGCTGTCGGGACTAAAAAAATATTGTCAGGTTTCAAATCACGATGAATGACCTTGACATACTCGCTTGACGGGGAACCATTTTGCGACAGATAAACCCCTTCGTGTGCCCGGAACAACCCCATGCACGCTTGAGAAATAATGTTGACTGTCCGTTCGACCGAAAGACACTTCTCATGTTTCAACAAATCTCCCAGGGTTCGGCCGCACAGATGCTCCATTACGAAAAAAGGGTAGCCTTCGCCCGTTACCCCATGATCACTAACTTGAACAATATGTTCACTTTGGAGGGCAGCGTATAGTGTCACCTCCCGTTCAAATCGCTGTCTCAGTTCCCCAACGGTCAGCTTCTCCTTCAACAACTTTAGTGCTACTGACTGACCCAGTAGCGTATCCGTTGCCAGATAAACTCTTCCCATGCCGCCTTCTCCCAAGGGTTGGTCGAGGCGGTAACGCTGGCGCTCCCCAAGTGTGCGGCCAAGCCAGGGATCTACTGATTGAGAGGAGTTCATGGATTAGACTCCATTCAGGTCTCAGAAACCTTGGCAATACTCAGGATAGATGCGACCAGTTTTGAATTCTAACGTTCGGATAGTGCTTTGTGCTGGGTGAACCACAGGACTATCACTAACACCCCATGAATGTATAGATTAGCACTCTGCCAGAAGAATTTTTGAGCTAGACAACCTTCAAAATCAGTGCAGGATAGGGTTTCAGGTCTTGTTGACCTGATCGCAAGGCACTGGTTCCGCTGGAAGGGGAGACACGAAGCCTTGATACTGGTAGATTAGAGCAACGTCAGTGCTTTCAACCCTCCTATCCAACGGAACCAATGCCGAATTTCTAAGCGGGTTTGCACTTCCCAGAGCGAATTAGACCAACGCGACGCGCGATCGCTTCCCTCTGAGTAGGGTAAGGTCCCCACCGCTCATTCATGAGATCTCCTTGATCCTGCTTATCGAATACAAGCTGATTGGCAGGCACAATGGTGCACTGACCGTCAGCTTGTTTCACTACATACCAACCTTCTGAAGCATCCATCATCTTCCAACTATCGGAACGCCCACGATCAATCTCATCTCTCCCTCTAGCCTTTCACTCCTGCCATTGATCAAAGCACATCCTGCTTGAAACAGTCTTCCTTGAAACAGCGTCTTTTTACTTGATTGCATAATTTCTGATGCAGTGACTGAAAACTTTAGAGAATTACGGTTGTGCGGTTGAGTAGTCGTGTTTCAAAGATGTTGTTTTCATTTGTAGAAGATATTACATGTCATCTCCTGCAGACGAAACCTAAAGTTTTGAGAAGACCTTACGACTTCATAAGCATCTGTTAGTTTAGTAAGAATGTGTCAGCTACGATAATTTTGCTTGCAAAGAACTCCATTACTCTCTCAATAATGTTTTTGATGATTGGAATCCCCAAACATTTCCTAACGCTGTGTAGATTTGAGGGACTCCTCAAATCTATCCTGATGACCATTAGTATCGAAGCGACACTTATAGAGGTAGGTGGCATCAACCATTCAAAGTTCCTAATAGAATAGCTAGAGCCTCGCACTGCAGGTGACGGTTCTACTGTACATAGGAGCAACCATTCGGGTTCTTGCAGAAACCTGGCTTTTCCACTCGAAGCTGTTTGAGAGAGATTACCTATGACAGAGTCACAGCGTCCGCCTAATGTCCCCCCTCCCCCACCTCATGTCCCTCCAGCAACCCCAGAGGTTGCCAATAGCAATGGAGCAACGGTAGCGGCGACTCAACAGATGACTACTCCCATATCGCCAACTTCCCCTGCTCCGTCGAGAGTCAAACCTTCAAATGCAGGCACTCCAACGATCGCCTCAACCCAGGTTGCCCTAACGTCAGCACCCACCGTAGTCTCTTCATCTCTAGCCACTCCCAAAGCACCTCCTGCCGCAGGGCATCGCCTCGGTACTCGACCAGCAACGCTCAAACGTGAACCCACCGATGGCTCACCGACATTGGCAGAACTGGTTCGAAATGCTTTTCATAAAGGGTTCTCCGACGTTCACCTGGGTGTGGGTGAAGTTCCGCGCTACCGCAATCGGGGTGAAATTGAGCTGACCGATTGGCCGGAAAGCGATCGCGAAACCTTCTTCAGTTGGCTCCAAGAAATTCTTACAGATGAAGAAATCCGTCGATTTGAAGAGACGTTGGACTTTGACGGTGCCATTCAGTACGAATTTGCGCGGGTTCGGATCAACATCTTTGAATCACTGTATGGCCCTGGAATGGTTTTGCGTCTGATTCCGCTCAAAATTCCAACCATTGAGCAACTTGGCTTACCGCCAGTCTTTAAGGACATTTGCCATTACAACAAAGGCTTGATCTTAATCACAGGTCCAACGGGGTCTGGGAAGTCCACCACGTTGGCATCCATGATTGATTTCATCAACAAGGAAATGCCAAAGCACATTATCACCATCGAAGACCCGATCGAATTTGTTCATCGGAGTCGCAAGGCGCTGATCCGGCACCGGGAAGTGGGGATTCACACGCGCAAATTTGACACTGCCTTGAAAGCATCCCTGCGGGAAGACCCGGATGTCATTTTGGTAGGTGAAATGCGCGATCGCGAAACCGTAGACACTGCCCTCAAAGCAGCCCAAACAGGACATTTGGTGATGGGAACGCTGCACACGAACAGTGCGGTTAAGACGATTGAACGAGTGTTGCAACTCTACGAACCCGATCAACAGGAACCCATGCGAGTGGCTTTAGCAGAATCTCTGGTTGCCGTAATTGCGCAGGGATTGTGCCGAACAACCGATGGGCGTCGGGCAGCGTTCCATGACATTATGATCAACACTGATGCCATTAGGGACTACATCCGACGCGGAGATCTTGAAGAAGTTGAACAACTGATTCCTAGATGCACCTTTGATGGAATGTGTACGATGAATCAGTCGCTCTATAAGCTCTACGAAGCCGGACGAATCACCGAAGAAACGGCCCTGGAAATGTCGCCTAAACCCAATGAAATGGCTCAAATGTTGAGAGGGCGGGTGTAGTAGGTGAGTGGTGGCGATCGATGTTTGGGGATAACCATTGGCTTCCCAAAATCATTAACCTAACCTACTCAAAGGGTTTAGTCTAAGAGGATGTTTGAAAAGGTATGGTCTGTCATGTTAAGCACTCCTCTATCCCCCCCTAGCCCCCCCTTAATAAGGGGGGAAATTGCTCAAAGTCCCCCCTTATTAAGGGGGGATTTAGGGGGGATCCGCACGCTTTGCTACCAACAGTAGGACTTTTCAAACATCCTCTTAACCGAGAAGTATTGGGTTCACCTAATTCTTTGCACAAATTATCTGTAGTATCCGCAATCTTTTTCTTAAGAAATATGAACTTTGCTGGACAATCCAGTTTTGAAGATTGTGTAAAGTAAGCGAATTATCCAGATTTCTGCGTTTGTATGAAATAAGAAAACTTTCCAGATCTCTGCGATCGCTCTGCGAAAAGAGAATTTAAGTTTTCCAGATTTCCACTCAATACCGCTCGGTTAGTGGTGTCAATCTAGAGATCCCCCCAGACTCCCCTTACCAAGGGGTGCTTTCAAACCAAGACTGGGTATGAGTTCCCCCCTTATTAAGGGGGGTGCCGCAGGCGGGGGGATCCTGATTTGCAGCGTGTCAAAAGTGAATTGGTATCAGCGGATTGTGATCTACGGGGGACACCAGTCCCTCTCTCAGGGTGTTGACCGATGTTTGCAACTGTCCTACTCTCTTTGCAACCATGCCCTCATTCAGTGTGGATCACAGAAATTCCCGTTGGCGGCGATCGCTCCAGTCATTGCTTCAGTCCAGCCCCATTGTCCTGGCAGGCAGTTTTGTGACGGGTCATGCCAGCGCCATGCCCCCGGATGCCTCACCGCCTGACCTGCAACCAGAATCGCTCCCGGCTGAGGCAGTCCGCGATCGCCAGTCTCACTCCTCGCCATCTCTTTCCCCCGCCCCAACGCTTCCAGAAACACTACCAAACATTGAGATGGCGCGATCGCTGCCGCAAGCGGAGCCTCAATTGACTCCACTTCCTGCACCTGCTCCGCCAGAAGCAATTTCAGGTGTGGAGAAGGTGCGATCGCTCCCACAACCTGAAACCATTTCCAGTAATAAGTTTCCCAGCTCGAATACCGAAAAAGCAAACTCGTTGGGTGAACAGTCTATCGATATTGTGCAAGTCCCTACCGGCAGGGATTTAGATCCTCAATCTCCGAGAGATGAGAATCTAAATCCCTCTTCGCCTACTCGACCTCCTGAAACTCGTATTCAGGGAACGACATCAGAGGAATTTGCATGTCCAGAACCTCCTGCTGGTTCACCTGAGGGTACATCAGGTACTGTCAAAGTTAAACAATTTAAGTTTGTTGAAGTTGTCAATGGCAAGCTTAAGGTTGTCACCAACTCAGTTTTTACCGAGAAAGATCTAAATAGTTTTACCAAAGGGTACTTAGACAAGCCTCTCTTACCGTCTGAATTAATTGCTGCTGCCTGCGAAGTTACCAAACAGTACATCAAGCTTGGTTATAAAACTTCTGGTGCAATCGTGCAAATTCCCATAGCAACCCAAGAAGGGAAAGAGAAATGGGTCGGCATTCAGGTGATTGAAGGGGAATTGAAGCGCGAAAACATTTATATCCAGGCGCTACCTGATCCACCTAAAGATCAAAACCCCACACCTGAACTACCTGCGGAGCAACCCAAATTACGACTGAATCCCGAATATATTAGAAAACGCCTGATTCAAGGGTTATCCAACAAACCATTAAATGTGGACAAATTGCAGGAAAATTTGCGACTCCTGCAACTGGACCCACTGATTAAAACCATTACTGCGCGTTTATCAGAGGTGGGGAATACGAAAGAAAGCAGATTGGATATTGGGATCAAGGAGAATCCGCTATGGAGCGCTCAACTCGGTTTGGATAACTATCGATCGCCCAGTATCGGCAGCCTGCAACGCCAAGTAGCGCTGGAGCGGGCAAATCTGCTGGGCGGAATTGGCGATCGCCTGGAGGTTGGCTATGGCAACACGGATGGCAGTAACAGGTGGGATGCCAGCTATACGGTGCCCTGGAATGCGCTCAACGGGACCGTGAAGTTCACCTACAGCGGTGGTCGAAATCGGGTTGTGGAATTCCCGTTTGATGACATTGACGGCGATGGCGATCGCTCGGATATTGAGTCGAACTCCTCGTCCTATGAACTGACCCTGCGCCAACCCGTCATCCGACACGTCATTACCCGAAAACTCCCAGGTGAAACGTCCTCTGTTTCCACCTTCCATGAGTTTGCCCTGGGGTTGACCGCTTCCTTACGCGATAGTCAAACCTTCCTGCTGGATCTTCCCTTTCCTCTGTCACCCGGAGCCGATGACAACGGCTTTACCCGCACTGTTGCGTTGCGCTTTTTCCAGGAATACACCCGGCAAAAAAATAATCAGGAGGTGCTGGCGTTTCGCTCCCAGTTTAATCTGGGTTTGAATGCACTCGGTTCAACCCTTAACGAACCCGTTCCGGGAACGAATGAAGCGGTGCCGGATAGCCGGTTCTTTTCATGGCAAGGACAGGCGCAGTGGGTGCGGCAAATTTTAGGCAGTAGTTTACTGGTAACTCGTGCCAATGTTCAGTTGGCCGATCGACCGTTGTTGTCTGGGGAGCAGTTTGCGATCGGGGGTGCAGGCAGTGTGCGGGGCTATCGTCAGGACACGTTGCAGACCGATAATGGACTGTTTGCATCAATGGAACTGCGCGTGCCAATTCGTCGCTTTGACCGGGAAGAGGGTCTGTTACAGGTGATTCCGTTTCTGGATTACGGCACCGGTTGGAACAACGATGGTAGAGCAAATCCGAAACCAAATTCGCTGCTATCGGCAGGATTGGGGGTGCAACTTCAATTTGGGCACGTGGACAACGGCTGGGGACAGTTAAGAGCACGGCTTGATTGGGGCGTTCCGTTAACCGCGATTGCATCGAGAGGTAAAACATGGCAAGAAAATGGGCTAACGTTTTCGTTGCAATGGCAACGGCAATTTCAATTGTAGTTCTGAGCGCTGCAGGGAGATGGATATCCAGGCTGCAAAAGGGCTACCGTCGCCTGGTGGTGCTGTTTTTGCTGGGAATAATGCTGTTTTCAGTAGGGATGTTGCCGGTGCGATCGCAGATTGCTAGAACAAATCTAGTGGCTCAAACTAACAAGCCTTCAGAAAGTGTTTGTAAATGCTTATTAAGCGATTTCAGGTTTCCACTGTCGCCGATTTCTAGTTAATCGTCGCAGCATTAAGCGAATCATGACCACATAAATCATCCCCTCGTGATTCTCAGGCAACCGTTCATAGTCACGAGTGAGGATACGAGCATTTTCTAACCAGGTCCAAGTTCGTTCCACAATCCATCGCTTTGGTTCTACCTGAAAGCCTTTAGCTTCGGTTGGACGTTGACTCAACTCCAGTTCAACCTGCCGCTGTTGCTGCCCAAAAAAGTGCTCAATCAATGCTCCCAACTCCCCTCGATACCCTTGGTCTGCTAAGAGACTGTTTGTAAATGAATTTGAAGAGACTGAAACACGCTTCAAGACTTGATCCTCCCTAACCCTCCTTAATCAGGAGGGAACCGAACCAAAAGCCTGAAGTCCCCCTTATTAAGGGGGATT
>JAAUSG010000250.1 GCA_012034055.1 Leptolyngbyaceae cyanobacterium RU_5_1
TGAGAGGATGTTTGAAAAGGTATGGTCTGTGATGTTAAGCACTGAGTGATCCCCCCTAGCCCCCCTTAATAAGGGGGGAAATCGGCTCAAAGTCCCCCTTATTAAGGGGGATTTAGGGGGATCTGCACGCTTTGCTACCAACAGTAGGACTTTTCAAACATCCTCTAAGATATGTGGGTGCTGGAAACCACTTATTAACCTGGCAACAAAAGACCTGGCATTACCGTAGGGTGCTGTATAGGCTTCGCCATTCAAGAAAAGCGATAGCGTAACGCACCGCAGCAAGGATAACTGGTGTGTTAGGCAACGCCGTAACGCACCCTACGCAATCACGATGGACTTTTAAAATATGCAGGAACAAACACTGCCGGGTTAATAATTCTCACTTTTTGATTCTCACTTTGCTGTCAGTCAAGTATGTTGCAGATACGGCACTCTTCAGGAGGTTAGCCCCCATGCGTGTAACGGTAATTGGAACAGGATACGTTGGATTAGTTACGGGTGCGTGTCTGGCAAAGATTGGTCACCAGGTTGTTTGTGTGGATAATAATGCCGCAAAAGTGGCATTGATGCAGTCGGGGCGATCGCCGATTTTTGAACCTGGACTGGAAGACATAATGTATTCTGCCATACATCCTAGAAGTCTAGAGTTTACCACAAGTTTAGGTGCGGGTGTAGAGCACGGTGAGATTTTGTTTATCGCTGTGGGCACACCCGCTTTACCGGGTGGAGAGAGTGATACCCGCTATGTAGAAGCTGTTGCCGGTCGGATCGGCACTCATTTGAATGGCGAGTACAAGGTGATTGTGAATAAATCCACGGTGCCCATCGGATCGGGGGATTGGGTGCGCCGGATTGTGATGGATGGGGTGGCAGAACGAGGGCAGGGTATTACCGGATTCGATGTGGTCAGCAATCCTGAGTTCCTGCGGGAAGGCTCGGCAGTGTATGACACCTTTAACCCGGACCGGATCGTGTTGGGAAGCCATAGCGATCGCGCCATTGCCCTGATGCAACAACTCTATGCACCGATTGTGGAACGGAGGTTTGCAGAGGCTCCGTTGCTGCCACCTGTGCCGGTGGTGGTGACCGATCTCACGTCGGCAGAAATGATCAAATATGCCGCGAATGCGTTTCTAGCCACCAAGATCAGTTTCATTAATGAGGTGGCCAATATTTGCGATCGTGTCGGTGCCGATGTGACTCAAGTGGCAAACGGAATCGGGCTAGATTCCCGGATTGGCAACAAGTTCTTGCAAGCCGGAATAGGTTGGGGGGGATCCTGCTTCCCCAAAGATGTGTCTGCCCTGATCCACACCGCCCACGACTACGGCTATCAGGCTCAACTGCTGCAAGCAGCCGTCCATGCCAACCAACGTCAGCGCTTAGTGGCGGTTGAAAAGTTGCAGCAGATTCTCAAAATTTTGAAGGGCAAAACGATTGGCTTACTGGGATTGACCTTCAAACCAGATACTGATGACCTGCGCGATGCACCAGCACTGGATTTAATTGAGGAACTGACCCGCCTGGGTGCTAAAGTGAAGGCCTACGATCCGATCATTACCCCCGATCATCCCCATCCTGAGTTGGCAAGCGTGTCCTTGACCACTAGCCCAGAAGCGTTGGCAGCCGGTTGCGATGCATTGGTGCTGGTCACCGACTGGCAACTCTTCCGCACCCTGGATTACGCTGCTCTTGCTAAACAAATGCAATTCCCGGTGATGGTGGATGGTCGTAACTTCCTCGACCCAGAAGCACTGGAGCGAGCTGGCTTCTACTATAGTGGCATTGGTCGTCAAACAGCGGCTAACACGTTGTTGTCCCGCTACCTGACATTGACCACCCAAACAAGTTCTACACATACTCAGCAACCTACTTTAGTCCGCGCTTGATCTTGCGTTTGAATCCCGCTTCGCTTGTTCATCTACATAAAGGACAGTTGCACAATGAGACTGATGGTTTACTCCCATGACGGCTTCGGTCTCGGCAATATTCGCAGGATGCTGGCAATTTGTACGCAGCTACTGCACTCAATCCCTGACCTTTCAATTTTGATGCTGTCTGGTTCGCCGATGCTGCACAGTTTTCGGCTCCCCAAAGGATTGGACTATATCAAGCTCCCTTGCTTGAATCGAGGCACATCTGGTGAACTGTTTGCCAAGTATCTGAAAACAGAAACAGCGGAAACGGTAGCCTTGCGATCGCAGCTGATTTTATCGGCGATTTCCAGTTTCAAACCGGATGTGTTGCTCGTAGACAAGAAGCCCTATGGGATGCGGAATGAGTTGCAAATCTCATTAGAGTATTTGCGATCAGAACGTCCAAATACCCAATTGGTGCTGTTGCTGCGCGACATTTTGGATCATCCCAATGTGACGATTCAGGATTGGCAGAAACATGGCTATCACAATGCGATTCAACGATTTTACAACCGCGTCCTGGTGGTCGGCAGCCCTGATGTATTTGATGTGCGTCAGGAATATCAATTTCCGGCGGCGGTGGCGGAAAAGGTGCAATTCTGTGGCTACATTCGCAAAGAACCGGACAGCAAAAACCCAGCCCTGCTGCGCCGCGAGTTAGAGATTCAGCCAGACGAACGCTTCGTGTTGGTAACCCCGGGGGGTGGCGAAGATGGCTACAGCCTGATTGATACCTATCTGTCAGGGCTGTCTCAGTTACCATCGACGCTCAAACTGCGCAGTTTGATTATTTGCGGTTCCGAAATGCCCGCAGAGCAGCAAACCGCGCTGGTTGAAAAAGCCTCTCGCTACCCGCGTGTGCAGATGGGTGAGTTTACCGATGATTTGATCAGCTACATGGCGGCCGCTGATGCGGTGGTTGCGATGGGTGGATACAATACGACCTGCGAAATTTTGTCCCTGGGTAAACGAGCGGTGGTCGTGCCCCGGATTAAACCCTCCCAGGAACAATGGCTACGGGCGGAGCGGTTGTCAGCATTGGGCTTACTCGACGCCATTCATCCCGATCATCTGACCCCAGAGGGTTTAATGCGATCGCTGATGCGCCAACTGAATGCCCCCAAACGGATCATCCCCAACACTCAGATTGATTTATCTGCCCTACCCAGAATTGCCCAATACATTCGCACATTGCGAGTTAAAAAAGAATGTCAACCGGCCAAAAACCATTTGATCAAATTGCGGACAATGCCAAAATTGAGCGATCGCAGTGCCTGGATCAACGGTCAATTGTCGGCTCCTGCCAGATCTCCGACTTTTTAGCAGGTTAGCCAAGCCTTGAGATCTCCGACTTTTTGAAAAAGTCGGAGATCTGGGTCAGGAAATCTTAGATTTAGAGGAATCTACCATGAAACGGCTCATGTTTTATTGCCAACACATCCTGGGGATGGGGCATCTGGTGCGCAGCATAGAAATTGTGCGCGGATTGATGAATGACTTTCAGGTGTGCTTCATCAATGGTGGCGAAGTGATTGCAGAATTTGAAATTCCAGCGGGTGTTGAGGTAGTCAATTTACCGGCGATTAAAACCGATTCAGAGTTTCAAGCCTTGCAAGTTGTCGATGATTCACTGACGCTAGCTGAAGTGCAAGAGCGTCGTAAAGTACAATTGCTGGAGGTGTGCGATCGCGTTCAACCCGATGTATTGATGATTGAACTCTTTCCCTTTGGGCGCGGCAAGTTTTCCTTTGAACTGATTCCGTTGTTAGAGAAGGTGCGCTCACTTAAAACGACTGCTCAAGTCGTTTGTAGCCTGCGCGATATCGTCGTGACCAAACGCGATCAGAGCAAGTACGAACAGAAAGTCTGTAAGCTCATGAATCAGTATTTCGATTTACTCCTGGTGCATGGCGATCCCCAATTTCAACCGTTATCAGAAACCTTTTCTCGAATTCAGGATTTGCGCTGTCCTGTGCATTACACCGGGTACGTTGTGCAGCCGCAACCTGAAACGGCTGTGACTGTTGTCTGCGATCGCCCCCTGATTTTAGCCAGCGTTGGCGGTGGCCGATTTGGTCATGAATTACTGGATTGTGTGGCAAAGGCCGCGCCTTTACTGGCTGAGAAATTGCCCCACACCATTCAAATGTTCACGGGCCCCTTTACCCCAGATGACGTGTTTGCTAAACTGCAGTCCTTAGCAGTAGACAGCCCCAATCTACGCATCGATCGCTTCACACCCAATCTACTCACCTACATGCGGCAGGCAGATTTATCGATCAGTATGTCTGGCTACAACACCACCCTGAACGTGCTGACCACGGGCGTGAGAGCGATGATCCTGCCGTTTACGGGCAACGATGATCAAGAGCAAACGATTCGGGCTGAAAAACTGGCAAAGCTGGGCGTCGTGGAGAAAATTGAGCCTGCTGACCTGCAACCAGATCGCTTTGCAGAAAAATCATCACAGTCCTGCAAAAACCATCCACCCCAATCACCTTTGACTTTAATGGTGTTGAAAAAACAGCAACTATTTTGAACAACGTGCTGATCCAGCAAAAAGCGGCTTAGTGTATCGAAATGATCTGCTATGGGTTGTAACACTCGCCATACTGAAATGACGCAAGCAGGTTGGGATTTTCTCCTAAAGAACCCTCCTGACCCCTCTCTAGAGTACCTGTGGAGGTCGAATCCAGATTTGATCATCGGTGCTGCCACATTTGATCAAAATGGATTTCTTGTGTCTGTCCTCACACCCCAAATGTCCAGTCAGTTCGAGTGGTTGCAGGCAACCTTTGGCGCTGTTTGTTTCAAGTCAGTTCTGACAACGGTTCTGCAGTTGAGAGGATTTCAACACCTGATTATCTGGGGAGGAACCTGCAACATTTTGCTGATCAAACACTCAAAACACTATCTTGGATTACTTCTGCATCAAGATACCCCCGAAATAGTGATGAATGCTATCCTCAAGACTTTTACTTACCTGACTTAGAGACTGTTTGTAAATGAATTTGAAGAGGCTGAAACATGCTTCCAGACTTGATCCTCCCTAACCCTCCTGAATCAGGAGGGAACTGAACCAAAAGCCTGAAGTCCCCCTTGTTAAGAGGGGGATTTAGGGGGATCTAAATCTTTGTTTACAAACAGTTTCTTGGATTCAGAGACTTTGCAGCTTGAAGCCGAACTTAGGAGGTGAAGCCTGATGAAAATCATGTTTACTGCCAATACCTCGCCGGTATGGGGCATCTAGTCAGGAGTACAGAAATCATTCGCAGCCTGGTCAACGATTTCCAGGTTTGTTTTGTCAACGGTGGGCAACCGATCGCGGGGTTCCAGTTGCCGTCTGGGGTTGAAGTCATTCACTTGCCCGCCATTTTGGAAGTGGATGGCGAACTCAAAGCGGTAGATAGTTCTCAAGACATTGAATCCGTGAAACAGCGACGCACGCAGGTATTGCTCAACGCCTTTGAGCAGTTTCAGCCGGATGGTTTAATCACCGAATGTTTTCCCTTTAGTAAGCATAAAGTCAAGTTTGAATTGATTCCGCTGCTCGATCGCGCCAAAGCCTCAGCGCGTCCCGTCAAAGTGATTTGCAGCCTGCGAGATCTGATCATGACTCAATCGCGTGCGCCCAAAGTTTGGGCTAAACGATACGATGCCGTTTGCGACTTAATCAATCAGTATTACGATTTGATTTTGGTGCATGACGATCCTCAACTGCAGCGACTAGAAGAGTTTTTTCCGAACGTCAGCCGCCTTAACTGCGATGTCTATTACACGGGCTACGTGGCTCAATCTCCTCCTGATGCGCCACTTACGGTAGACGATCAGGCTGTTTTGGCTCAAAATAGCCCGATGATTGTCGTCAGTGTGGGCGGCGGCAGGTTTGGCTATGAATTGCTGAATGCGGTTGCATCCGCCAGCGCGATTCTGGAGCAGACGATTCCCCATCACATCTATGCGTTCACGGGGCCGTTTATGCCAGACGAACAGGTTTTGCAATTGCAGCAGGCGATCGCCCAGCGGAAAACCATCACGATTCGGCGCTACACGGCTCACTTGATTGACTACCTGAACCGAGCCGATCTGTCCATCAGTTTAGGCGGATACAACACGACGATGAATATTCTCAGAACCGGCGTTCGTGCACTGATCTATCCGGTTGCCTCCGCAGAACAGATGGGCGAACAAACGAGCCGAGCTACCCTGCTGGCCGGAATGGGGGTGCTGGATCTGCTGCAACCGGACGATTTAGTGGGCGATCGACTGGCTGAAAAAGTTCTGGCTAGCCTCGATCGCGAACCGGTTGCCCACACCTTTGATTTGCAGGGTGCCGAGAAATCGGCATTGCGACTCAAGCAATTACTCGATCGATCCGTCATGGTGGCATAAAAGGATGTTTGAAAAGGCATGGGCTGTGATGTTCAGCACTCAGCGATCCCCCCTAGCCCCCCTTAAAAAGCAGGGTGGTTTCAAGGTCGTGAAAGGAAACTGTAGCCTAAAGCAACTGTAGGATGGGCAAAGGAATCGCCCGTGCCCATCACTTAACTGATGCCCTAGATGGGCACGCATTGCTTTGCCCATCCTACTTCTGCTCATAAAATCAAAACTGACAAACCACTACAGGGAATACGCATTATGGAACAGCCTAAAGTACAGCCTAAAGTATTGTTAATCGTAGGGCCTAGAGAACGGTTTAGCCACACCCGAAACTCTCTCGAAAGCATCTATAACGACACAGACTATCCATTCGATCTCGTCTATGTGGATGTCTGTTCACCTGCGCCAATCCGCCACTATCTGGAAGAACAGGCTCAACAACGGCAATTTAAGCTGCTGCACACCAACTATTATATTTCTCCCAACCAGGCGAGAAATGTAGGGTTGCGGTATCTCTTGAGTCAGGGCCAGGACCGCTATCAATACGTGGTCATGATTGAGAATGACGTGATTGTTAGACCCGGTTGGTTGACCAAGCTCGTTGAGTGTGCCGAAGAAACGGGCGCAGCGGTGGTAGGTCCCCTAACCTGCATTGGTCACCCGGCCCATCAGGTGATTCACAATGCAGGCGGTAAGTCACAGATTATTACTAAAGCGAAGGGCGATCGCGTTGAGCGCCATATCTTCCAGAGTGCGGCATTGACGGGCAAAGCGGTGGCTGAAGTTCCGGAGAAGCTGCACCGGAAAAAACAGACTATGTCGAGTTCCACTGTATGTTGGTGCGGACGGCCATGTTCGAGAAAACGGGTTTGCTCGATGAAGGAATGCTAGCAACGCGAGAACACATTGATTTTTGCTTTGTGGTGACTCAGGTAGGCGGCAGCATTTACAGCGAACGCGAAGCTGTCGTGACGACGGACACGGTCGGACTTGACACCAATCAGCAAGGATTAATTGACTGGTTTGGCGCGCCGCAACTCCCAGATTTTCAGTGGTCAGATTTGCCGTACTTTATGGTGCGCTGGAGTGATGCCTGGGATCTGGCCAGCCTGCATCACCTGCGCGATAAGTGGGAGTTGACCGAAGACGAGTATTTCAAGAAGCGATACCAGAAGTTGGGAGCGCGACGGCATGAGCTGTTAGTGAAACCCTTAGTTCGTCGTCTGACCTTTGGTCAAGGCAATGTCTGGCTAGAAAAGCTCCTGATTGCCCTGGAGCGATCGCTCAACCACTACCTGTATCACCGCTATACCCGACACAAGGCGTATATCCTCCAGCAAAAAGCCTGTGAACCGAAACTGGTGCTGAAGGCGACCTAGCGATCGATCGTGAATCAAAATACCCCCATAGGTTGTGATGACATAGAACCAAACACAA
>JAAUSG010000251.1 GCA_012034055.1 Leptolyngbyaceae cyanobacterium RU_5_1
AATGAAAATAGAACTAATGGTCTGATGTATGCTTAAGAAAATGCATCGTTTTGACTAAAACTGACTTTTTAAGTGTCCAGTTTTAGGGATGCACTACACTGCTAACACCACTTTGGCTTTGAACTGGGCAGTGTATTTGTGTTGCTTGGCTGCCCTGTTTTTGCTCCCTCATCTGGACTCAGTTTACTCTCTACTCTTTGTCCAGTTTTAGGGATGCATTACACCCAGTTCTGTAAGGACTATGCCGAAACCTTACTCCGGGATCTGTTGACCTATGCTCGAAAGCTCTATGGATTGCAAAATCTCGATGAAGTGCGCGATCGCCGGGCAGCCCACAAAGCAACCCGCACGGGGCGCTTGAATACGCTCAACGGCTTGAGTGCATCGGACGAACTGGATATAGATGAGGAGTTTGAAGTCGAGCTGGAAGAGGATATCAACCTGGATGACTAATTCCTGAGCAACTTCATTGGCTGACGCACTATACCCCGGCGATGAGTCGGGGTATTTCATTACCACCCGCCCACCCGCAATTGTCCAACAGGTGTTGGACAAATCCAGAAACCCCTATCAGGAGCGGCTTTGTAAGCTGCTATAGTGAAAGCTGGTTTAATGCAAATGTATCGTCAGTATGGGCAGCAACCTATCACCCAGCGATTATGACAGCTTTTTACGAGAGTTAAAAGAGCAGATTCGTCTTGCTCAGATGAAGGCAGTTTCAGCGGTCAATCGCGAATTGGTTATTCTGTACTGGCAAATCGGTAAAGCAATCCTAGCACGTCAACAGCAACAGGGTTGGGGAGCAAAAGTAATTGATAAATTAGCAAAAGATCTCAAAAAGGAGTTTCCTGATATGACAGGATTCTCCCGTTCTAACCTGATGTATATGCGTGCTATTGCCGAAGCGTATTCTGATGAGAAAATTGTCCAACAGCTGGTCGGACAAATTCCTTGGGGGCACAATGTTCGGATTTTGGAGTACGTCAAGGATATTGAAGAACGTTTGTGTTACGTCCAACAAACCATTGAACATGGTTGGAGCCGAAATGTTCTGGTTCATCAGATGGAAAGTGGGTTATACAATCGCTTAGGTGGAGCGATTACCAATTTTGAGCAAGTCTTGCCTCAACCCCAATTTGACCTGGATCATCAGCTACTCAAAGACCCCGACAATTTTTCATTCTTAGTCTCAGCCGTGATGTTCAAGAACGTGAATTAGAAAAAGCTTTAGAAAAAGCTTTAGTCATTTGTAAAGTCGAGTTTAGGGAAGGCAGCCTGCCGGAACAAGTTAAGCCACTACAAGATCTTGGTATTCTGTAATACATCTAATGCTTTGCAGTTCACTGCAGTTGAGCTGAACACAAATACCTCCGCTTGTGCCAGTGGATAAACCCAACGCCCATAAACTACTGTTTATCGATCAAGATTAAGAAGTTATTCTTGCCTTTTATTCTCTATCGCTGTACCATCAGCTTCATTGATTTTATAAACGGTAACTCTACTGATTTACCGTGGTTTATGATAAGGAGAGCAGACTATGACGCGATGGCATTCACTTCTAAGGCGATGGGAGCACCTCGTCGCATCCTTGAGTTACCGACTGGGGCTAAATTCACTCAGAAGTTTTGTTTCGCTATTTTTGGTGGTAGCAGTGCTAAGTGTGACCGTTGCTGCCTGCTCCGGCGGTAACACGACTTCAACTGATGCGAGTTCTCCAGGAGCGAGTCCCGCCTCAGCCCAAAGGCAAGATGTGGAGCTTACTCTGGTTGCTTATGCGGTGCCCAAGGCGGCGCATGATGCCATCATTCCTAAGTTTCAGGAGAAGTGGAAAGCTGAAAAGGGACAAAATGTCACCTTTCAGCAAAGCTATGGCGGCTCCGGTTCTCAAACTCGTGCCGTTATCGATGGATTGGAAGCGGATGTCGTGCATCTGGCGATCGGGGCAGATGTCAACAAACTGGTAAAAGCCGGATTTGTGAATGACAACTGGACGCAGCGTGTGCCTAATAACGGCATTGTGGGCGAAACGGTCGCTGCCATCATCACGCGAGAAGGAAATCCCAAGAGCATTAAAACCTTTGAGGACTTGACCAAACCTGGTGTGAAGTGGGTGACTCCCGATCCCAAAACCTCTGGGGGTGCCCGATGGAACTATTTTGCGCTGTGGAACTATGCGAAGAAGAATGGAGCCGATGATGCCAAAGCCTTAGAGTTTGTCACCAATGCCTTCAAGAACGTTGTAGTGTTTACCAAAGATGCACGGGAATCGACTGATGCGTTCAATAAGCAGGGACAAGGGGATGCCCTGGTGAACTACGAAAATGAGGTCATTCTGGCGCAACAGAAAGGGCAGAAGTTGGAGTATGTGATTCCAGATATCAACATTTCCATTGATACCCCAACCACAATTATCGATAAGAACGTGGACAAGCATGGCACCCGTGAAGTGGCTCAAGCTTTTGTTGAGTACTTGTTCACTCCAGAGGCACAGCGGGAATTTGCCAAAGTCGGGTTCCGTCCGTTAGGGGATTTGGGCAAGGAAAAGGAATTTGCGGAGAAGTTTCCTCCCGTGAAGCAGCTAGGTAGAATTGACGAATTTGGCGGTTGGAAAGAGGCTCAAAATGTTTTCGATGATGGCGGCAAGTTTGACGAAATCCGTGCTCAAATTGCCAAATCATAATGAGTCATTGGTCATTGGGAGAAGCGAATACCTGATGACCAATTCTGATGACGAATAACACACGACAAATGCCCATTCATTAATGAAGCTATGACTACTGCTCAAAACCTTTCTCGCCCTACTGGTGACTCACCCTGGAAAGTTTTTTGGCATTCACTCATTCATATGCCCTGGACCTGGCGCATCATGTTTGGCTACCTGGCATTCATGCTATTTTTGCCGGTCGCTGCGATGTTAACGAAATCCTTGTCCATCGGTCCAGCAGAATTCTGGCGAATTGCCACGACCCCCCTTGCCCTCTCAACTTACGATGTCACCTTCACCACTTCTCTGATTGCCGCGTTGATTGATGGCGTATTTGGGGTGCTAATTGCCTGGGTGTTAGTCCGCTATACCTTTCCGCTCAAAAAACTGATTGATGCCTCGATCGACCTCCCCTTTGCCCTACCCACTGCGGTTGCAGGTTTAACGTTGGCGACGGTCTACAGCGAGAATGGTTGGATTGGGTCACTATTTGCGCCCTTTGGCGTCAAAATCGCGTTTACCCGTTTGGGAGTTGGGATTGCGATGATGTTCATCTCGCTGCCCTTTGTCGTGCGCACGGTGCAGCCCGTTTTGATGCAAATGGAACGAGAAACGGAAGAAGCTGCCTGGTCGCTGGGTGCATCATCCTGGCAAACCTTCTGGCGGGTGTTGCTGCCCCCGTTGTTTCCTGCGATTTTGACGGGAGTTGCGCTGGGGTTCTCTCGTGCCGTGGGTGAATTCGGTTCAACCGTGATTATTTCGTCTAACACGCCCTTCAAAGATCTGATTGCGCCCATCCTAATCTTTCAACGATTGGAGCAATACGACTATGCCGGAGCAACCGTGATTGGGATGGTGCTGTTGATTCTTTCACTGCTGATGTTGCTGTTGATTAATTTTATTCAAGCCTGGGGGAAACGGTATGACTGACAATCTGATTGGTTCTTCATTGCAAACGGCTGAGCTGACCCCCCGTAACAAACCTGTGACGCAGGCAAATTGGGTGTCGGTTGTGTTTATTGCGATCGCCCTCGTCTTTTTGGCATTCATCCTTTACATCCCTGCCATTAACGTTTTCTACCAGGCATTTAGTAAAGGGTTTGAACCGTTTCTACACAATCTGAGTGAACCGAACTTCCAATCTGCAGTGCGGATGACTTTGGGACTGGCAGCGATCGCGGTGCCTCTCAACACCATTTTTGGGTTGTGTGCCGCTTGGGCATTGGCAAACAAACGGTTTCGAGGACGTACTTTGCTCTTAAGTATTATTGATCTCCCATTTGCCATTTCACCCGTTGTTGCAGGTTTGATGATTATGTTGCTGTATGGGCGGCAGGGCTGGTTTGGCGAGTGGTTGTCAGAGCATAACATCAAGATTGTGTTTGCCTTTCCAGCCATGATGTTGGCGACCGCCTTTGTGAGTATGCCGTTTGTTGCCCGTGAAGTCATTCCAGTATTGGAAGAAGAAGGAGTCGAGCAGGAAGAAGCCGCTTACACGTTAGGGGCTACTCCCTGGCAAACGTTTTGGCGGATCACGGTGCCAAATATTCGCTGGGGATTGCTGTACGGCGTGTTGTTGACGAATGCGCGGGCAATGGGAGAGTTTGGTGCAGTGTCTGTTGTGTCGGGGAATGTTACCGGACAAACCCAGAGTTTACCGCTGTTTGTAGAAGAAGCCTATAAAAACTACGACACGGAAGCTGCCTATTCTGCCGCCGTTTTGCTGGCGTTGTTAGCAGTCGTGACCCTAGTGTTGAAAGAGATTTTGGAGCGCAGAACGGGTGGACATCTGAAGAAAAGCCATTAGCGATGAGAACCCCTATGACTGACAATACACGATTTACTCAGAGTACTCCCAGTTTTAGGACGAAATCCTCGACTCATTTCCCCAGGTTTTGCCATTTCGGTTGCACTTTCTGGTTTACACCCTCAGTTGGGGGCTTAGACTCCCTACCCTGACTGCTTCTTGTTAGTTATTCAGGAACCGTCTAACCCACGTAGACAGGCCGTAGCTGTCGGGTGCTGAGGATTGAGGTGTCGTGCTCTTTCCCAGGCGGAGATCGCCTGGTGAAACTTGCCCTGGAGGGCCCAGAGTTGTCCTGCCAGGGCGTGAAAATCGGCGTTGTTGTGATGGAGGGACAAGGCTTGATCATTCCAGGTTGTTGCTGCCGAGTAATTCTCAGCATGCAGTGCTTGAATGGCCTGGCGGTGATACCAGATTGCCTGGTCATGAATCTGAATCAGCGGTGAGAGATCAACCCCACACCGATGACAGTTTCGGGAATTGGGGATGAGAGTTTGGGAGTTGGAACTGGCAGTTTCCCTGACCCCTGACGATCGATACGTGGCGCGACAGACCGGACATTTCATACAATGCTTAAGGTGTGTTCGAGGTGACGTAATAGAGGAAATCTGACAGTTCTGCTTGCAGCTCTGAAATGGTGTTTGCCTCTCCTTCAGCAAGGGCATCCTGAAGCTGATCCAGTAGATCTTGTAGTTCTTTAGCTTGCTCACCTTCCAGGGTTTCTAAGGTTTGCTGCGCCTGGTCAATCAACACTGCAAGTTCAGGGTCAGCCGGATTTTCTGCCTGGTCTGCGTCCAGAGTCGCGATCGCCTCATCGGAGACAAAGAGCGCTTCTAAATCGAGTCTGGCTTGTTTGAGTTCGTGGCTGGAGAGGCGTTGAATCCCAGCATTATTGACCACCAGCGTTCCCTGTTGGCCCTTGCCTTTTTCGGTGGTGGTGACGGTGAGAATTCCACTCAAGTCAAAGTCAAAATGCACCTCAATTTTGATGCTGCCGGGAGGACCGGGGGGCAGCCCTTCGACGCGGTAGGAGCCGAGGGGCACGTTTTCTTCGGCGACTTCATTTTCGCCTTGAAAGATTTCGATCTCGACAGCGGTTTGATTGGGGCTAAGGGTGGAATAGACCTCAGAGCGGGAAACGGGCACGACGCTGTTGCGGGGAATAATCACGCTAAAGAACCCTGGCATGATGCCCATTGGCGTACTCATGGCTGCCGAAATGCCCAGCGAATGAGGAATGACATCGACTAGAATTGCATCGACCGCTTCACCTACCAGGACCCCGGCTTGCAGGGCCGCCCCCAGCGCCACACACAGATCGGGCTGGACTCCGTCCACGGGAGCCTGTCCGAGATGGTCTGCTACCATTTGCTGCACCAGCGGAATCCGAGTGGAGCCACCGACCAGGATGATGCGATCGAGATCAACGGGTTGGAGTTTGGCGTCGCTCAAGGCGCGATCGATCGCCTCCAGGGTTTCTTCCAGCAACGGGCGAATCAATGCTTCAAAGTCCGATCGCGAAATCTCGGTTTCCAGGTGCAGCGCTGTTTTGCCTTTACTGCCCAGAAATGCTTCTTGAACGGGGGCAAAGGCGTGGGAACTGAGGGTGACCTTAATCTGTTCGGCGGCGCGCAGCAGACGTGCCTGGGTCGCTGGATCATCGGGAACTGCCACCCCATGAGTCTGGCGAAATTGGTCTGCCAGATGTAGTTGCAGGCGGCGATCGAAATCATCGCCCCCCAATTGATTGTTGCCGTGACTGGCCAGAACTTCGGTTACGGCTCCGGTGATTTCAACCACCGAGACATCAAAGGTGCCGCCCCCCAGGTCATAGACCAGCACCTGTTCAGTTTCCTCGGAGCGTACATCGTAGGCTAGGGCGGCCGCGGTTGGCTCGTTAATAATTTGCAGCACCTCTAAACCCGCAATCTCGCCGGCTATTTTGGTTGCCTGCCGTTGCGCATCGGTGAAATAGGCAGGCACCGTAATCACCGCTTGCGTGACTTCCTCACCCAAGGTCGCTTCCGCCCGTTGCTTGAGGGCACGCAGAATCATGGCTGAGATTTCATGCGGCAGAAAGGTGCGGGTTTCGTCTGACTCAATCCCGCCGATGCGCAGCGTTGTTTGATGGTCGGTGCCCATCCAGCGCTTGATGGAGCGCACGGTGCGATCGGGGGCAGCGGCATACTGACGCAGGGCTGCGCGTCCCACCAGCAGCTTGCCGGTATCACTAAACCCCACACAGGATGGCAGCATCAGATCGCCATCGGGATCCGGTAAGACTCGCGCCTGCCCCGCTTCGACGATCGCCACTTCAGAATTCGTGGTTCCCAAATCAATCCCAACGGTTTTGCCCATCGTTTTCTCCTGCCCCCGTTTTCTTACACCTATTGTCCTATGCCTGTTTTGCTGCCACAATCACCTGCGCCTCACGCAAGACCTGCTCTCCCCAGGTATAGCCGCGCACCACTTCCTGAATCACCGTATTTTCTGGAACCGATGTGCTCTCCTGGCGTCCCACTGCATACATCGTTTGCGGATTGAAGGACTGCCCCTGAGCCGAAATTGGCACCACCTGGCGCTGCCGCAGAATCCCCAGGAGCGATCGCCGGATTAAATCAACGCCCTGCTGGTTGCTGATTAACACGTCCCGCAGAGCGGTTGACGCGGCCGGAGGGGATTCATTGGGCAGAGGTTGAGCCACCTGCTGTAGCCAGCGCTGCCAGAAGGGTTGATTTCCTGGTTGAGCGATCGGCGGTGAGGTCGCGGTAGCCAGATCGTCAATTTGTGCTTGCCAGTGGGTACACGCCTGGTCGAGGGCATCCAGAACCGTCAGCAAGTCCCGGTAGAGGGTTTTCTGGTCAGCCTGAGCCACTCCTTGTTTTTGACTGGCGGCTAGCGGGTGTTGCAACTGTTCCTTCTCGAACTGGAGCGCGGCCAATGCCTGCTGGAGCGTCGTCTGGCTTGTCTGTAACAGCTTCCCCTGTTGTTTGACTTCATGCCGCAGGGCGATCCACTCAGCCACCATCTGGTAAGGGTCAAAGGAGGCGATCGCGTCCGGTTCCCCCTCTAGATAGTCCGGGGCTGGCGGGGGAGTCTGAATCAGGTCGAGAAATTTTTCAAAGAGGGCCTGGCGATCGAGCATGGGCGAGGGAGGGGGAAGGGCGGAGGACGGAGGACGGAGGGCGGA
>JAAUSG010000037.1 GCA_012034055.1 Leptolyngbyaceae cyanobacterium RU_5_1
CACAAAATTGCAGGATCTTCTGGGGCACAAGCTGGCACAATTGCGCACCGATATAATGCTCCCGACTAATCCTATCCATATCGGAATTCCCAGGCTCCAGTCTACTGTCCCAGGGCTGATGAATATCGCGGTTTCATTAAATTCGCATTCCTAAGCTAAGGGGCACTGGTTCCGTTGAGTGGGATAAATCCTTGAAACGCCGCCAGAGCAACCGTTACACGGAATAAGGTCGAAAATGTCTGAAATTCTTGTATATCAGGCATTTTGAGCTATTCATCCCATCCAACGGAACCAGTGCCCTTTCTTGGAAATCTCCTAATTTGGCGATCGCAGCGATCGCTTTCAGATCGAATATCTGCGATTGCTTCACCTTCATGCGGTTGCTTTATTGTCTGAATTCATTAACTCAGCATTAATTGCTTCGACTTCAATCTCTACCAGGAGCTCTGGCTCAATTAAGCGGGTCACTTCAACGATGGTGGAGGCTGGCCGAATCTCACTGAAAAATTCATTGTGTGCTCGTGCCACTTCTTTCCAATCATCCATATTGGTGACATAGATGCGGGTCCGCACCACATCCTTTAGCCCAGACCCAACGGTTTTCAGCGCTGCCTCAATAATCCGGATTGCCTGGACGCTTTGGGCATAGGGATCTCCATAGGCAACAGGGTATCCGGAGTCATCAGTTGCTGTTGTACCGGCAACGTGAATGATGCCGTCAACTCGCACCGCTCGTGAATAGCCGATGATGGGTTCCCAGATCCTTCCGCTAGAGACGATTTGTCGTTGCATTGTCATCGATGTGAAGCCGCCCGTGGTTTACTTAGTCTCTGCAAAGATACAAGCAGAGCAGAGAAAACAAAACCAAAAAATTACGGGGTTGTTGGATAGCGGCGGCGGGCGTGTTGGATCAAGCGTGCGTAGGTTTCGGATGGACGATCGCCCAAATGGTCTTCCATCAGGCGATCGCGTTCCTGTGTAAAATCAATCGAGAGCAGCCCGAAGCGGGGGGTATAGGATCCCCACTCGTAGTTGTCTGTCAACGACCAGTGCAGGTAACCCATCATCGGAATTCCTTCGTCCATGAGTCGGAGCACCTGCTCAACGTGCGCTTCTAGAAACTGGCTGCGCCGGATTTGATCTGTGCGGCGAGTGGCGACGCTGTTGTCGGGTTTGCGTCGCAGCGCCATCCCGTTTTCGGCAATTAAAATTGGATACCGGTAGCCGGTGCCGTCCCAACAAAGCTGTTCAGCGTAGTACTTGCAGAAAAAATGGAGTCCTTCGGGGAGCGATCGCCAATCCCACCACTTGCTGGTAATGCCACTCATCAGCCAACTGCGAAACCCCCTGGTCTTAAACTCGAAGTCGGAGAAGGAGGGCAAGCGGAAGATATGGGCAATGAACGGGTCGTAATAGTCGATCGCGATGTAGTCGAAGACATTTTGGCGCGGTGATGCCTCTAATTCCTGCAAGAAGTAGTCCAGGGGTTGCAGATCAAAATTGCGACGGTAAAACCAGTTGCTGAACCAATGCATGAACCGTCCAGCCTGATAGGGTAAATCGCGACGAAACGGTAAATTTGCATCGCGTAATGCTGTTTCCAGATGTCTCGCATTGGCAGTGGCGTAGTCCCGTAGCTGAGAAAATTTGACCCCCCGTTGCGGCGAGAGCAGCAGATCCCAAATGATTTTTTCTGACCAGTAGAGGTCACAGCAGTAAGTGTTCAGCGAGACGCAGGGAGATGTCCAGCCTTCTGCGGCGTAGATATCGTGGATACAGTTGTAAGCCCGAATGTGTGCTGCAAGCAGGTGGCTGTAAGCGCGCAAGGAGGTATTCACGCCCGGCATGGAATCTGCTGGAAACTGAGCGTAGAAGTAGGTGTTTGGCACCAGGATATTCGGTTCGTTGATGGTGATGTACCAGCGAATCGGGGGGAGTTGGTGATGCTCTGTGAGGCGACGGTTGATGTGGGTGACAGCAACTCGCACGTACTCAACGAAGCAATCAACAGTCACCTCGGATAACCAGGCATCTTGTCCCAACCAGGCTGGATGGGTAAAGTGGTGCAGCGTAATGACGGGTTCTAATCCATGCTGACGACAGGCGGCGATGCGATCGCCATAGGCATCCAGTGCCGCCAAATCAAAGGCCGGTGCGGGCGCAGAACCGCTGTGAGTAGACGGTTGAATTCGAGACCATTCCAGGCTCATCCGAAAGGCATTTAGCCCCAACTGTTGGCAAGTCTGAAAGTCCTTTGGATAACGAGTCCAGAATTCGGCAGCCGAGCCAGTTGGCATTACACTGCCTTTGTCTTCATCAAGAAACCAATTGTTTTTGGGTTCTCCGGCTCCGTTGTACCCTCCTTCACTTTGATAGCCGCATGTGGCAACGCCCCAGAGAAAGGATTCGGTTGAACCAGTTGGGATTGAGTGGTTTGAATGAGTCAGCATGAATTGGCAGCGCGATCGTTCGAGTTCTGTAAACTACGGGTTGTCAAAATTGTTGACGGTTCAAGGCTTATTCAGTTTCAAGGTTGAACTGGAGGACGCTTTGAGGAGTTTCATCTCTCAAAACGTGTGCAACAGGATTGCTGTGGATCTGTAAGTGGTCAAGAATGTGCTCAGCGATGTTGAGTGCAGCGCGGGGTTCGCCGAGTTCAAGAGCTGATTGGCGCATCTCCGTCAGGCGCTCTGGATGCTTGAGGAGATACTGCACAGCGGGTGCCACCATCTCTAGCAGGCGGAGCTGAACGCCTGCGCCTGCTGCTGCAATCACATCGGCATTTTGTTCTTCCTGTCCAGGAATCGGGTCAACGATCACCATTGGGGTTCCGCGCGCCAAAATTTCGCTGGTGATCAGTCCACCTGCTTGGAGATGATCAGGTCGCTGGCAACAACGAGATCATCGACATAGTCAATTAAGCTTAGTTTATGCAACTGAACATGGGCACTATCGGTCAGATCGTCTAACGCTTCGGTCAGTTTTTCATTGCGTCCAGCCGCAACAATTAACACAATTGGCATTTGGCTCTCTAACAAGCTTGTCACCATCGATCGCACCCGTCGGGGGTTAAGTCCCCCACCAAATAGGGTAACAAGGGGAATATCAGCGGGCAAGTTGTAGCGCGATCGCACCTCCTGCTTGTTTTTCGGCTCCATAATTTCCAGCTTGACGGGAATACCGGTTACGCGCAGGATTGAGGGATCGACCCCCCGCTGCACCAGGAGATTGGCGCTCAAGATATTGGGCAAGAAATAACAGGACACTCCATAGTTAATCCAGGTACTGTGGGCAATGACATCTGTGACCACGACATATTGCGGTTTTGCATACTGGTCTTCCTGTTCCAAAAGCTGCAGTAATCGGCTGGGAATCTGCTGGACACAGACGATCGCGTCCGGGTCAATCTCTCTGACAAACTGTCCCAATTCTTTGAAGAATGGACGTTCCAGCTTTGCCCAGATCAGGTTACTGTCCAGCGATCGCTCCAGGTCATCAATGTCGCTGCCTTCATAAAAGGCCTTGTACAGTTGCGGCACTTTCTCACTGAGCTGTTTGTACGCCTGAGTCACAGCATTGCGGTAGATAGAATTCGCGTAAGCAAGAGCATCTTCGCTGATTACCTCCACACCTGGAAAATAGCTAAGGGCTTCACTGAGCGCCTTCGCTGCATTCAGATGCCCCGCTCCCAAAGATGCATGTAGGATCAAAATCCGCTTCATAAGGGTCGCTTACCACTGGGTTAGATTGTTGTTGGTAGACCTCCTTTCCAGAGATAGCGCGACAACGAGCGAATTGTCTATCGATGAGTTACCTATTTGGAGAGAGTTCTCGATCAACACTGTGGGCAATGCCCTGGTAATTTCTTATTCGGAAATCTCCTAAGTTGGCAAGCTACTTAATAATGTTCTGCTCAATATGTCAGCTAAACCACGCCCAGCTCGGAATCTGTAGCTTTCCCTTAAGAAAACTCCAGGTCTGGACGTGGACACGGTTTAATTACCAAAATCGCCTTGTCTGAAAAGAACTTAAACACGTTAGACATTCTTGTTGAGAAAGTACCTGCTGCGAGAGTTTATGACCCACTTTTTGAGTTCTTATGGTTTGAAACAATCGTGTGATAGATAGTTTGGATTCAAGTGGGTGAGGGGGTTCCGGTACTAATGAAACAGAATCTGTGTCATAGGTCTCAATCAGGCTAACGATCCAGGGAAGAAAGTCTAAAATTTCTTCAGGTAATACAGTTAACTCGAAGTGCCAGCTCTGATTCAGCTCTTGTCCAACTTTCTTTTGTCGTACAATAGCGTCAACATCCCCTCCCTTATTAACAGCCAATCGAAGAGTTAAGGGACGCCGAGGAACTAATTCATCGGGTGCTGTATGGGCAAAGATACATATATAGTTTAATTGTTGCTGGCTATCAACCCAAGAGGCGATCGAGAGGTTGCCTGCAAATGAATTTCTATTAGTAATCTTAACTGGAACTTCCATTGCTGTCGCAAAGAGTGAATAAAACTCCTGTCTTAATTGAGAGATAATACGAATTGTTTCTGGAGTCATGACAACTGAACCTTTTAACCTCTTAGAAGACCGGACGAATACTCAATGTCTAATGAATTTGATGAAAAGATTTCTTCATTTTTTATACTGATATTCGTTTACATACTTCAGCTTTTTGAGCATTCTATTTACCAGATAGCGTCCCGCAAATAGGTCTGACTAAGATTTGCCTGACTCAAGTCAACATCACTTAAGTTTGCACTACTCAAGTTAGCTTTAGTCAAGTTTGTTTCCATTAAGTTAGCTTTGGACAAGTTTGCTCCTGTCAAATTTGCATGGCTTAGATTTGTTCGTGTTAGATTCGCACCACTCAAATTTGTTCCACTCAAATTTGCTCCACTTAAGTTCATATTCCTCAAATTTGCAGCAATTAAGTTCAAGCCTCTAAAGTCCCGTTGTCCAGCTTCATACCGACTGAAAAGTTCTTTGGTATTCATAAGTTTTTGAGAGGTTTATGGTCTCGTGATAAGCAGTATCGATACTTGGTTTTTAGACAGTAATCAGTACCGATACTTTTATGCTGCAAGCGAAGTAAGTTTCAATAAACTCGACGAAATCGTCTTCGCTGTTTATGTTTAGCCAATGCCTTACGCTTGCGTTTTTCAATTGGGGTTTCAAAGTGACGGTTCTTTCTCATATCTGGGAAAATTCCGGCAATTGAAACTTTTCGCTTAAAGCGGCGTAAGGCCGATTCAATTCCCTCATCTTCACCAAGGATTATTTGCGCCATCTGACCTCCTAATGACTTTCTAAAGTGAAATTGAACAAGGTTGACTATTGAATAGACATCAACAAAAGAGGGTAGACGCCTTGTCTACCCTCAAGACTCCAATGATTAAGCCTTGTTCAAAGACTTAGTAGCGGTTGGAGAACCGATTACCGTTTGGCCGACTATCTCTAAAGGACCCTCTTTCCTCACGCGGTTTCGCCTTATTCACCTTGAGGTCGCGTCCCATCCATTCAGCCCCGTCAAGTGCTTCAATGGCAGCGGTTTCCTCAGCTTCTGTTGCCATTTCTACGAAGGCAAAACCACGCACCCGCCCTGTCTCACGATCAGTCGGCAACTGAACACGCTTTACGGTTCCATACTCCGCAAAGGCTTGAGAAATTCCATCCTCTGTAACTTCGTATGACAAATTCCCGACATAGATAGACATAAAAAATCTCCGAATCAAGATGGGTGGAGAGTTAGGTTCGGAGAAACGTCTATTAGGACGAATTACACGGCCGAAAATAAATTTCCAAGATAGCTTTAGTCTAGCACAATATTCCTGAGTAGGACGAAAGGTCACAGAAGCAGAGAATTTCGTATATTTTTTTGGTGCATTTCTTCAGTGAACTCAACGTAGCAATCTTACTTAAATTTTGAGTGCTTCGCTTTTTAGAATAGCGCTTCATAACTTCTCAAACTTACAAATAGCTCAGGATGCTTATGGCACAGGCGGGTAGCAAAAAAGTGCTTGGTGCCAGAAAGCAATATTTGAAGAAAAACATTCACGTTTCTCAAAGGTGGCCTCCAATAATTCAGCATGATCTTGCCTATATTTAAGGACGGGTTCTCGTTATTTACGATTCTATTGAGAACATGCTTCTGTTTGCTAAGTTAAAGATGCGATTAGTTAAATAACTTAATAACTGTGTTGTGTTTTTAAGTATAAGATTAAATCAATCAAGCGGAAAGCAAAAATAAGCTGATTTTATGGATTTGTATTTTAGCTTTTAAGCTTAAGGAGAATCAATATGTTTGAAGCTTATATGTATAACCTTGAGGTTCTTCCAGGAACTCGAAATCACAAAGGTTCTTTTGTTCAAGAGACAGCCTACAGGTTAATAGAAATAGATCAGACAGGATGGGCGTTGATTTGTTTAGATGATGTGAGTTGTCATTATGTAGATCCCGAGAACCTTCGAAAGTTAAGCAGTTAGAGCGATCGCGGATATATTTTCCTGATGTCTATCAACAAGTTAATTTGCTTGCAAATTTGTCATGTTAATGTCCTTTGATGGTATTTAATAAAATGGCATGTCATTAAGCAGTAAACTATTATTTTGTTGAGTAGTAAAAAATGAGATGTTTAGACTCCCAAAATAATGAAATCCATCAATTAAATGTACTCGGTTTATCTGTCTAGTTTAGCGGTTGAGTTGCGATTAGATGAAGACTCTGATATCGGAGATGCACGTTTTATTTGTAGTCAAATCAACTACAGAAATATCTTTGAATTTGCGACGAATTTAGCAAAGTACAAAAAGATTCCTTTCTGGAATTACGTGCAACCTGAAAACCAGAGTTAGCATTCTCAGCAGCCCACGTTTTCACACGAGTTGCTAGTGGTCTAATGATCCTAAATTAACGGGTAAGAAATGGTGCTGAGAAGATTTTTTGAGGGTTTGGAAACCCTCAAAAAATCTTCTGAACAGACCTTAGTTTGCTGGTGGTAACACAACCTTTCGGGCTATTCCTAATTGCTTGAGGATGAGAATGACCCACCAGGTCATGTCAATTTCCCACCATCTCCATCCTGCTTTTGCCACGTTAGGGTAGGCATGATGATTATTGTGCCAGCCTTCCCCGTAGGTGAGAATAGCTGCCCACCACAGATTACGAGAATTGTCTGCTGAAGGATGGGTGCGGTAGCCGGTCAGGTGCGTGGCAGAGTTGATTAGCCATGTGCTGTGCCAAAGCAAAACAATTCTGACAAATAGCCCGTAGATGACAAATGACCACCCTCCGAATAGGTACAACACAATTCCGACCGGGATTTGTAGTAGCAGAAAGTAGCGATCTAACCAGCGGTAGAAGGGGTCTCGGGCTAAATCAGGTGCAAATCGCTTGTAAGATTCGTAGTTAAAAAATTCTGAACGTCGGTGAAACAACCAGAGCATGTGGCTCCACCAGAAGCCCCGTCCGGCAGAGTAAGGGTCTTTGTCATTATCTTCGGTATAGGTATGGTGCATGCGGTGCCCAGCGACCCAAAAGATGGGACCCCCTTGCAGTGCTAATGCCCCGATCGTAGCGATCGCGTATTCTAATCCTTTCGGCACCTGCAAACTGCGATGAGTGAGCAGTCGGTGGTATCCCAGGCAAATGCCAATGCTGCCCATCAACCAGTGGAGAAAGATGGCTACTCCCAGTGCAGACCAGGAGAAAAACCACGGGGCTAAGAGAGTCAGTGCATGAACAGCTGCAAAAAACATCACGTTCATCCAGTTCAGCACAAGCGACCGCCCGCCCCTGAGGGCAGCTTCAAGAGTATTGGGTGTCATGAAAGTCCTGTTTAAGATGTTGAGTTGAACCAGTACCTGACTTTGCAGCACTGGTTTGGGTACTCCCTCTATAAATTGTTTTGGGCGGTTCAGTAGAAGACCGTTACAGTAAGAGGGCATGCAAGTGTTACTTACTTCTGTAGGCTAACAATTCTGCTCCTTTTCTGCAAGTGTCACTTGCATTTTGTCCATGCCTGCTCAACAAAATTCAACTCGACAACGCTTAATCCAAACAGCATTAGAGTTGTTTGCGTCTCAAGGTGTAACTGCAACGACGACTAAGCAGATTGCAGAAGCAGCAGGTGTCAATGAAGTCACACTGTTTCGCCACTTTGGTAGTAAACACGGGTTACTCCTGGCCGTGATTGAAGAGGCGGCGGTATTTACTCAGTTGGGTCAAACGTTAATTCAGCAGGACAATCAGACTGGCAATATTTACCAGGCGTTGAAAGACTATGCAACGGCCTGTTTACAGGCGCTGGATCGAGTTCCAGAAGTCGTGCGATCGGTGGTGGGTGAGGCGGGGCAATTTCCGGCTGAAAATCGGGAGGCGTTGGGGCGTGGCTTTACGCAAGCGAATCACTATGTGGCTGAGTACTTTGAGACGGTGATCAATCGTGGACAGCTGCCCACGCATCTACCCGCCGAAAAGCTTGCCAGTTTATTAAATGGCATGTTGTTGGGATATGCCGTGATTGAGTTCACCAGTGAGTTTCACAACCTCTGGCAGGATCGGGATGATTTTTTAGAGAACTTAGTCACGCTGTTTCTGCACGGTGCTGTTTCGCTGTCGCCAGAATTAACTCATGCTGCGGCTGCTCGAATTAACACAGATTCACGGACAACAACAGTTGCAATTGAGAAAGTCGCTGATTTACCGGCTTATTTGGTTCATTCAGTGTTACAGCGAGTTAAGAAACTGGGTGCGCAAGAGTATGCAGTAGTTTATGTTTTGTTTGGAGCCGGGCTGAGTCCGGCAGAACTGGTCAGGTTGGAGCGATCGCATTACATGAGCGATCCTCATCAGCAGCTTTTACGAATTACCCATGAGTGCGATCGTCAAGTTTCAGTCAATCAATGGATCATGGGTAAGCGCTACGGTTCTTATGCCCGCAATCCCTTAACTCAATGGCTGAAAAGCCGTAAGGACAATCAGCCTGCCTTATTTTTGAACCAGGTTGGAGAACCCTTGTCTGAACCAGAATTACGCCAACAATGGCAAGCATGGACAGCAGGATTACAAACACCCGAAGGTCAACCGTTGGCAATTGAACAAACTCAACAGACGTGGTGTGTGGAGATGTTGATGAGAGGCATGAGCCTAGAAAACTTGTCTATCCTGACCGGTTGGGATATTGCTAAACTACAACCCTTTGCCAATAGAGCTAAGGAGAAAGTCGCTCTGGAACAAGCCATACAGCTTGATCAAAAGCCGTGACGTACCCGACGCTCATGCAAACGGTTTATTGGGTGGACGGAGCGGTCACGTCGTCAGCCGCTGCCAGGTCGATCGTGTAGTTGATGGGCTGCCTGGAGTTTGAAATAACCGTGATTTCGTAAAAACCGGGTTCGGTAAGCTTGCCAGACCAGGTAGTTTCCTGAGAATCTTCCAGCAGTGCCGGGGACTTGCTGGACGGTGGATAGAGGGAGAGGCGAACCGGTTGATTCGCCGCCTGCAGTTGCAACCGCAAGGTCTGGTTCACGCTCAGGTTGGCCGTGTAAGCTTTGCCATCTCCCGGTTTGAGCGTGCCGCTGATCCGATGGCTGAAGTTGTCTGAGGGAAACTCAATTCGCTCCAGGGTTTTGCCCGCTTGCAATGCTTTGAGTTGGTCTGCAGCGATCGCCTGCCAGACCTGACCCATTGGCAGCTTCACTACATTATCGGGTTCAGGTTGCTCTGGAAACAGGTGAAAGAATTTAGCATCGGTCAAATCATTCAGGGCACGGCTACTCAGATTGAGCTGACTGGTCGCATCCTGGCGGCTGCGCAGGTCTGCTTCGGTATAGCTCCCTAACCGCGATCGCGCCTCTGAGCTAAGTGCCTCCAACCGTTCCAGACTCTGGAGCGCAATCTGATCCCACTCCGCTCTCAATCCGGTATCGCCTGCCCCGGTGCCCAGCTTTTGTCCGGCGAGTTCGGGATGTTTCCTGTAAAACGCTTCATTCACTAAATTGACTAGAAATGCAGTGTCAATCCCCAACTGCTGACGGCGATCGTCAATCTGCCGTTTACGCTCCCGTTCCGACGTTGAAAAGTTGGGCTGAGACGGATTCGCCGGTTTGTTGGTTGGCTTTGGCCGCACAATTTCTGGTAGCTTTGACTTCAGCGCCGGGCCCAGCCACTTCACGCCAGCCCACCATCCCCCCACAATCATTCCCGATAGCACCAGCAGCCCAGCAACAGTTCGCAATCCGGATCGCAGTCCGGAGCGACGGCGAACGGGTTTAGCAGACGGTATAGAGACTGTTGCGTGAGTTCCAATTGGCGGAGAAACGCCTGCAGCCACGTCCGGATCTGGAGTGAAATTAGCGATCGGTTGCACGGGTGGAAAAGATGTCTCAGAATCAGGTTTGAGACCGCCACTGCCCAGGGCATACAGAACTGCTTGAGCAGACTGATAGCGTTTCGCAGGATAGGGATCGATCATCCGGTTCAGCACAGCGGACATGGTTGGGCTGAGGGCGACTTGTCGTTGCCAGGGACGACGCCCAAAGGTGCCATTGCTGTCAAACAAAACTTGGGGTTCTTTACCCGTGAGCAGCACTAGTGCAGTGATGGCTAAAGCGTACAGGTCGCTATGAGGATACACCTCGCCCTGTTCCATTTGTTCAACGGGAGCGTAGCCCAACTTGCCCAGACGGGTAATGGTTCGGGGTTTAACCGGGACGACGGCCGGCCGGCTGGAAGAAAGCACCTTCGCGGCTACTTGCTTGACGCCCCCAAAATCAATCAACACAGGTAAATTGTCCGCCGTCCGCAGAATCAAATTGTCAGGGGAAATATCGCGATGGATGACGCCGCAGCGATGAATGTAGTCCAACACCGGCAAAAGCTGGAGCAGCAGTTGGGTGGCCTGCGCTTCTGAAAAGACCTGTCCCTGGCGCAAACGGCTCTGCAAGATTTCCTGGTAGGTTTGCCCCTCAACATAATCCTGGACTAAAAAGAGGCGATCGCGCCCCTGCCACTCCGTGCGCAACAGCTCCCGGAAGCGGGGAATTTGAGGATGCTGAAGCTGATAGAGGATTCCGGCTTCTCGGGCAAACAGCTCCTCAGCCTTCTGCAGCGCTTCATCGCCTTGAACCTGGGGAGCAAACTCTTTGAGCACGCAGCGTTCATTGAATCGATGCGCATCCTCTGCCAGATAGGTGCGTCCAAAACCACCATGCCCCAGCTCAGACAGCACCCGATACCGCCAACCCAAAAGTTGCCCAGTCAGATTGTTGAGCGATGACCCTCCCGCAAGTTGCAGCGGCTCCCCACACAGGCGGCAGAACCGACTGTCGGCAGAATTGAAGTGTCCCTGGCTGCAGTAGAGTGTCATGGGATTGTAGATTGCAGATTGTAGATTGTGGCTTGAGGATTTTAGTGAAAAGCAACCTCTAATCTAGAATCAAACGTCTAAAATCTCCAATTTCTCTCAAGAAGAAGCTTCATCGTCGCTGGCTTCTGAAGGCGGGGGAACCGTTGATTTGTCCTCTTCTTCAGCCTTAGCAGCGTCTGTTTCAACGTTAGTAGATGGTATCCACGGATCGGGTACAGGGTCAGCTTGGATTGCAGCAGCGGCAGGTGCCACCAGAGGGGCTGATTCTGAGGGTAGGGATTCTGCCTGAGTAAGGTCGAACGGAGGGGCTGGCTGAACAGCAGCATTGGGAATGCCGGATGGAGCAGTGGCTAGGCTGGGTTCGGGTTCAGGGATGACGGGCGGAAGAATTTGATGAACTGGTAAACCCAGCAGGGTAAAGTCTTGCCGAATTTGATCGGTGGCATAGGGTGGTGTTGCCGCAAATGTTGTTTCACTCGTTAGCATGATGCTCAATACACTCACCGGAACCTGGAGAAACAAATTGCTGCCCAAAAAGGCGATCGCAGCCACTAGCAACCCCAACCAGCGTGAGCTCGAAGAAAACGGCACTGCCGCAGCGGCGATCGGCGCGGCATCGTAAAGTTGACGCAGTGCGATGAACAGAAGCAACGCCGCAGCGATCGCCAAGACACGGTTTCGCTGAGACTTAAACAATGTCAGCAGTCGCCGCTGATCGTCGGTGAGCTGCTCCGGTTTCAGGGCGACGGCTACAAGGCTAAAAATGTAAAACGGACGCCGCCATTGCATCCGCAGAACTGGCACAATGCCGACCACTGAAATCAGCAGCAACTCCAGCCAAACAGGCAGCACTGGATCTCCTACAGCGAGCCCCAGAACGCATAGCTCTAACCAGATCGGCAATGCTGCCAGACCAGCCAAATGAATCCACAGGTAAGGATCAGACCAAAAAGAGCGCATAGCCACGTTTAACAGATGAAACTCATGCCCAAGTATAGAACCTGGGGTAGTCCATCAAACCACTAAGCTACGACTGCTGGCCCTAATCAGCTAATTCTTAAACCGCATCTCTAAATTCCTGAAACGCTGAACGTTCGTGTTGTTTGCGCATCCTCACGAACTGCCTGTTGCGGACCTGCATGGCAAGTGGTATGGGAGAGGAAGTTAAATGCTCTTCTCGACCCGATTAGACAGCGGCTCCGCTCAAAGTCCTTAGGAGTTCCATCGAACATTCGCACCTGCCGCAATATCCATTGCTTCACCCGTAATGCGGCGAGAGTCTGGAGAGCAAAAGAAAGGAACGCCTGCGGCAACATCTTCTGGCTCAATCAATCCTACGTTTTGGGCGTTGAGGCTATTGCGTAAATAGTTCTCAATTGCAGCCGGACTGGGATTGTTAGGATCAGCCCAAGTTAATGTTGCCTCATTGATGATCATGGGGGTCCGAACGCCAGTTGGATTGATTGCATTCACTGTAATTCCTTCCTTGGCATACTCTACAGCCGCACATTTAACGAGTCCCAACACGCCCCATTTGGAGGCATTGTAGCTGGCAGATTGGGCAGAACCAAAACGGCTGTTGCAGGAGTTGATGACCACAATTCGACCATAACGGTGTTTCCGCATGTGGGGGATGACCGCTTGCATAGACTTAGCAACACCACTCAAGTTAACAGCAATCACATCATCCCATTCCGCATCTGACATCTCATGTAGCCAACCAAAGGTGAGAACTCCAGCATTGGCAACGAGAATGTCCACTTTACCGAAGGCAGCGATCGTTTGCCTCGCAACACTTTCCATTTGTTGTCGGCTGCGAACATCTGCCTGTACCGATAGAGCACGTACCCCTTCAGCTTTAATCAAGCGAACAGTTTCTTCCATATCTTGAGCCTTTGCCATGGGATAGGGAACAGAACTGATCTGGTCAGCAATATCACAGATAGCAACATCTGCCCCTTCTTTGGCAAGCCGTACAGCAACCGCCCGCCCGATGCCTCTGGCTCCACCCGTTACGATCGCCACTTGACCACTCAGAGGTTTATTGTTCCTGGTTGCCCGATCTTGAGTTTGAGCAACTGTAGTATTCGTATCCTGCGCTGTTAGTTGTGGGGATGAATCTGTAGCTCTTGCCGCTGAAGAGTTAATTGTTGCTCCCAACACGGTTGCTCCAAAGGCTGCGCTGCTGATTCCCATCGTCCTCAAAAGACGGCGGCGTGATGTATTTTGATTGGGATGGGTTGATTGGTTCCGGCTAAACAGATTCACAAGTTTCATGGATAGCTTCTTCCTATCTATTGCTTATCAATACTTGAACCAAAAATACGAAGTTCTTAGCGTGGATGTATATAACTTTGTTGCATTTTTAGAAGAATCTTGCGATCACCTTGAGAGTTGTTTCGGGGTCACGCCGACTAGCCGTTTGAAATGCTTTGTAAAGTGGCTTTGACTAGTAAATCCGACCTGAAGTGCTACATCAGCAATGCTTCTCTGCCCCTGCAACAGTAGTTCTTTGGCAAGATCGATGCGGCATCTAATTACATACTGATGCGGGGAAACCCCCATAGACTGTTTGAATAAGCGACAAAAGTAATAGCGGCTCATACCTAACTCAGTGGCGATCGCTTCTAAAGAGATATCCTTTGCTAAATGGGTTTGAATGTAATCGATCGCTTGTTGTAACTTGCGAACCGGAAGTCCACCTTGATACTGCCGCAACTTTGGCTTGAAAGCGCAGTAGTGACGTAGAAGGTGAATCATCAATAGATTTGCTAAAGACTCAGAGCAGAGCCGTCCACCGAGTTGATTAGACTGCATTTCGCGGAGCAGGGCTAAACCTAGCGATTCAATCTGGGGATCACGAATGATTGGAAAGTTAAGCAATTCAACTTTTTCGGAATTGAAGCAATCTGTCTCTAAAGCCGTGTCTTGAAGGGATGTAGAACTAAACACGAATGACGCTACTTCATCAGTCTGTTCCCAATGCCAAAATACGGGAACTCCGGCTGAAGCCAGCATGATTGAGCCAACTGGAAATTCCCCATCGTATTCCTTATTGTCATGTCGATTGAGCTGCCGTGTATTACCCGAACTTAATTGGAGTGCCAGATGGTGATGGGTTAATGCAGGGATTTCAACCTCGTCAGGTGGTGTAATGAGATGCTCAACGATCAAGTCTTTGTTTTGAATTGATTGCCGTTTGATCAAGTATTTGTCTGAGATGTCGCAAGGATGAACGGCTGACGCTGCTACAGTTCCTCGGAGGGACAATTGCGATCGATGTGTTGTCTGATTCATTAGGTTACCTCTCGTGGAAGATGGCTTGGCTCAGGGAGAAAATCCCCTGGCTACCCGATTAGACCGTATCTTACCGATCACTTATGATCAATTTATTCCCGTATGTCTAGGGGGTTAAACTATGTCTCTCGCTGAGTTAATTCCTTTGGTGAACAATCTGAGCCACTCAGACAAATTATCACTCTTCAAACTCCTAGCAGCGCAAATTCCAGACGCTGAACTACAAGTCATCTTTTCTGCATCAGAATACCCAGTTTGGTCGCCCTATGATGCAACGGAAGCCGCGAACATTCTAATGTAGATGTCCCTTCCGTATAACATCCTGCGATCGCTGCTATTAGGAATCTTTCCGTATATTTTCCGCTGACTCAACAAAAAATTAGGGTGAGCGATCGCCCACCCTACGGGATTAAGAGCCTATGCAATCAGACTATTTGTTCGGTTGAGGCGTCATGCGCAGGTAAGGCTTGATTTCGTTAACGCCCTTGGGAAACTTCTGCTTGGCTTCCTCGGTAGGGATGGAGGGTACCACCACTACATCCTCGCCATCTTTCCAGTTCACCGGAGTCGCAACGCCGTAATTGTCGGTCAGTTGGAGCGAGTCAATTACGCGCAGGATTTCCTCGAAGTTACGGCCGGTGCTGGGTGGGTAGGTGATGGTGAGCCGTAGTTTCTTTTGGGGATCAACCACGAATACTGTACGCACAGTGACTTTGGCGTTGGCATTGGGGTGAATCATGCCGTAGAGATCAGACACCGATTTGTCAGAATCCGCAATGATCGGATAGTTGACCGTGGTGCTCTGAGTTTCATTAATATCGCTGATCCAGCCCTGGTGAGAGTCAGCATTATCGACGCTGAGGGCAATCACCTTAGCGTTGCGCTGGTCGAACTCTGGCTTTAGTTTTGCCACTTCGCCCAGTTCAGTGGTGCAAACGGGAGTGTAGTCGGCGGGGTGAGAGAAGAACACAACCCAGCTATCGCCTGCCCACTCGTAGAAGTCGATCGCGCCTTCTGAGGTTTCTTGTTTAAAGTTTGGTACGGTATCGCCTAGTTGGAGAGCCATAACTGAACACTTCCTTACAGATTCTTAGAATTACACATTGAGTCGCTTATCGATCATGCCACAAAACCCCGGTTTGCCGGTCGGTGTTTAGATCTATTTTACGATTTGCGATCGCTCACGCTTTACCTATGCCATAGGTCTACAACGGAGTCAAATAATCCAAATCAAAACCAGAACCGGTTGAGATGACACTAGAAAACCTGATTGAAGCTCTCTACGGTTTCTTGGATGAGCTATCACGCAATCACCGCAATCATCAAGACAAGGGGGTTTCGGTACATGGGGATAGTCGCATCAGTCTCTGGAGCGATTTGCAGCTATCCAATCCATAGGCTAGCAGACCGGGAATGACTGTTTGTAAATTGTTAACAAATGACACTTTTGGATTGCAGGGGGATTAGAAACCGCAGTCCAAATCTTACAGTGTGTAGAAAATCGGTGTAAAAATGCCATTTTTTAGACAAGATAGCAAGAGACCATCCAACTTCTGTATCGGGGATTCATGGAATCAAAAGCACTCTTGATTGTTGATGAACAGCCACTTTCGCTCAGACAGTCCCTGAGATATTTGCAGATGGCTGGCAAATTGCAAGGGTTTATTGGAGACATCTTGCGTCAATATGTCCTGGAGCGTGAGTTAGAGACCCGCCAGGATCTCAACATCAGTTCTGCCGTTGTTGAACAAGCCGTCGTCGATTTTCGTCTGCAAAACCAACTCACCGATCCCCAGGCTTTTCAAGACTGGCTAACTCGGAATGGCACGAACTATGAGCTGTTCCACACGCAGATTACCAATAGTTTCAAGCTGGAAAAGCTGAAGGCACAGGTAACTGAAGGGCGACTACAGGAACACTTTATTGAGCGCAAGCTGATGTTGGATCGGGTGGTGCTGTCTCGGATTGTGGTGGAGAGCAAGGAGCTGGCGGAGGAGCTACACACTCAAATTTCTGAAGGTGCCAGCTTTGAGGAGCTTGCTCGTGAGTACTCCAAGGCGGATGAGCGAATTGCCAATGGCATGATGGGTCCGGTGAGTCGGGGAACAATGCCGGATGCGCTGAGAGCCGCGATCGATTCTACCAATCCGAGTAGTTTGATTGGACCGATGCAAATCGAAAATTACTGGGCGATCTTTCGGGTTGAGCAATTTTTGCCCGCTACTCTGGAGGATAATCAGCTTAAACAGGGAATGCAGAACGAGCTTTTTGAGCGTTGGTTAGCCGAAAAAATCCAAACGATGACGGTCAAGCTGCAGGTGAATGAATGATTGCCAACGACCTAGCCACTAACCTTCCCTGGGATGTTCCACCTTTAAGCATCCTCAGTTCAGAGCAACAGGTTCAGTTTAAGCAGAAAGCTGAGACGAAACGCTACAGCCTGGGCGAGATGGTTTGGGCGACCGATTCGCCCGGAATCCAGGCCGTTGTGGTGGCAGGTCGGGTGCGACTCGTGCCGGAAGAGGGGCAATCGGTCATTTTGAAGCCGGGAGATTGGCTGGGCGATCTGTTGGAGCTGCCTGGGTTTTGGAAGGCACGGGCAGCAGACAAGGATGTGGTGGTGGTGGTCTGGCCGTCCAGCGCGTGGAGCGCGATCGCCTCTCCTGAACTAAGTCGCTTCTGGATATCGCAGCGGGTCCGTTTGCAGCCGAAAACATCTGACACTCCCGAACCCGTCATAGGGTTTCCATTCGTATCAGGGTTGAATACCGCCGCAGCCTGCTTGACGATGGTGGCCAACCATTTGCAAACCTCGACGCAACTGGAATGGGTGCAGCGTCAACTGCGGGGGCAGCGTCCCCCAGATGTGGTGGATGCGGCTGAAAAGCTGGGACTGCAGTTACGCCGGGTGCAGGTGGACTGGGCAGGGCTGCGCCTGTTGGGACTGCCAGCCCTGATGCTGTGGCGGGGGAGCGACAGTTCTCAGGGAGATGGATCTGCGCTGAATGGAACTGGAACCCACTGGGTGGTGGTTTATTCGATGAAGGGCGATCGCCTCGTGATTGCCGATCCGCTCAACCCCGACCAAACCTGTCTCAGCGTTCCCAAAGCAATGGTGGAGCTTGCCTGGAATGGTCAGCTCTGGCAGGTTGAGCTGATTCAGAAACAAGATCGCTTCAGCCTGGCCTGGTTCTTACCAGCAGTTTGGAAGTACCGCACGCTGTTGAGCGAAGTCTTGCTAGCATCCTTTACACTGCAGGTTCTGGGGTTGGCCAGCCCGATAATTACCCAGGTGGTGATCGACAAGGTGATGGTGCAGGGCAGTCTCAATACGCTGGACGTGATGGCCTTTGCGCTGCTGGCGGTGGCCTTTTTCGAGGCTATCCTGGGCACGTTGCGGCTGTTCATCTTTACCCATACGGCCCGTCGTCTAGACCTGAGTCTGTCAGCGCAACTGTTTCGGCACCTGATGCGGCTGCCGCTCTCCTACTTTGAGTCGCGCCGGGTGGGAGACACAGTGGCTCGGGTTCAGGAGTTGGAGAATATCCGCCAGTTTCTGACCGGAACGGCGATGACCGTTGTCCTGGACGCCATCTTCGCCGTGGTATACGTGACGATCATGTTCTATTACAGCGTCACCCTGACCTGGGTGGCGCTCGCCGTTCTGCCCCTGTTTGCCATCCTGACCCTGGTCGCCACCCCGATTCTGCGCGGCTGGCTGAACGAAACCTTCAACCGCAGTGCAGATAGCCAATCCTTTTTGGTGGAAACCGTCACCGGAATTCACTCGGTTAAGGCACATACGGCAGAACGAACGTCGCGCGATCGCTGGGAAGGGCTGTTTGCCCGCTTCATTCGCACCGGTTTCAAAGCCTCCACGACTTCTAACATCAGCAATAATATTGCCGACTTTCTCACTAATCTTTCCTCCCTGCTAATCCTCTACTTCGGAGCCAGCCTCGTCATCCAGCAAAAACTCACCATTGGTCAACTGGTTGCCTTCCAGATGCTCTCAGGTCGGATGACCGGGCCCCTGCTGCGCTTGATCCAGCTCTGGCAAAACTTGCAGCAGGTGTTGCTCTCTGTAGACCGCATCGGAGACATCCTCAACACCGCACCCGAAGCCGAAGCCGGAAGCGGACTGGTGCTGCCGCCCTTGCAAGGTCAGGTGACCTTTGATCAAGTCTTCTTCCGCTACCAACCGAACCAGGAACCAGTGCTGCGCGGCATTTCCTTCACCGTTGAACCAGGGATGCTGGTTGGGGTTGTGGGGCGCAGTGGTTCTGGAAAGAGTACGCTGTCTAAACTCATCCAGCGCCTCTATCCTGTGGAATCCGGCCGGATTCTGATTGACGGTTTTGATGTGAAAAGTGCCGACCTTGGCTCCTTGCGTCAGCAAATCGGGGTTGTCTTACAAGAAGACTTCATGTTCAACGGCACCATCTTTGACAACATCAGCCTGGGCAACCCGGATGTGAGCGCCGAGCAGGTCGTGGAAGCCGCTCGACTAGCAGCCGCCCACGACTTCATCAGCGATCTTCAGCAAGGATACGAAACCAACATCGGTGAACGCGGCACTGCCCTATCCGGTGGACAACGCCAGCGACTAGCCCTGGCACGATTATTCCTGTCTCAAGCACCGATTCTGCTGCTCGATGAAGCAACCAGTGCGTTGGATAGCGAAACAGAACAACAGGTACTGCAAAGCCTGCAACGGGTGTCATCAAACCGAACGGTCTTCCTGATTGCGCACCGCTTCGCCCCCTTAAAACGAGCAAACCTGATTGTGGTACTGGAGAAGGGCGTTCTCGTTGAGAAAGGTACCCACGACGAGCTATTGCGTAGTAAAGGCCTATATTGGTCGCTCTATCAACGACAACAAGCCGCTGTTTGAAGGCGTGTAACTTAAAGCGGGAAAAATTTAACCTCAAGATCGACTGAAATCCTTCTGAGCTGGAACCGCTTTGCTATGAAACTTCCCGCCTTGAAATATACGCCGAACTACGCAGCCTACTAGGCTGCGGCGATCGTGCTGTAGGGCAAAATTAGCTCACATCAAAATTTTCCATAGACGGTATGCTGTCGATTGTTCTGGTCGTATAGAACTCGATTCGCTTCGATCTGATGTAAGTTTTCTTCTGCCCATGATTTAGCGGCCCGAACAATCGGCAGTAGGCTTTCGCCAAGTTTGGTCAGTCGATATTCAGTTTTTATCGGCAGTGTATCTGCAAACAACGTTCGCATTAGCAGTCCATCTCGCTCCAGCTTGCGCAGAGTCTGTGTCAGCATTTTTTGAGAAATACCTTCACAAACTCGTTTCAGCTCACCAAAACGCATCGCCTTGCTTTCCAACGCTCCGATAATCAACGATGTCCACTTTTCTCCAATCAACGCCAATACTTCTCTAGATGGGCAGATTGCCGTATAGACATTGGGTTTGAGTTCTGAATCTTGATTACATGAGTAGTCCTGAGCGTGGTGAGGTTTGGCTAGTTGATATCGCCCAAATTACAAGGGTTCCTGAATTAGATCACCAATAGTGATGGAACTCCTCTTTATGCTAAGGCAGGTTGGCTGCTGACGGATGAGGACTTTTTGCTGAACTCCAAGCGATCGCCTGCCGCATCAATTACGATCGTGTCGCCTTCGGTGAAGGTGTTTTCCAGGATTTTAGTGGCGATCGGATTTTGCAATTCCCGCTGAATGGCGCGTTTCAATGGACGAGCACCATAAGTTGGGTCGTAACCCACTTCAGCAATGTGATCTCGTGCTGCAGACGTGACTTCCAGCCTGATCTTTTGATCCGACAGCATTGCCTGAATGCGCTGGATTTGCAGACCAACAATCTGGCTCAGTTCGTTGCGGTTCAGGGTATGGAAAAGGATTAGATCATCAACGCGGTTGAGAAATTCGGGACGGAAGTGCTTGCGCAGAGCATCTGTGACTCGTTTGCTCATCTCCTCGTAACGGGAGTCGTCCCCCGACACATCCAAAATATGGTCGCTGCCGATGTTGCTGGTCATCACAATCACCGTGTTCCGAAAGTCTACAGTGCGGCCTTGAGAGTCGGTGATCCGCCCGTCATCCAGGACTTGCAGCAGAATGTTGAACACATCTTGATGCGCTTTCTCGACCTCATCCAGCAGCACCACGGAATAGGGCTTACGGCGGACCGATTCAGTAAGCTGCCCCCCTTCTTCGTAACCCACATAGCCAGGAGGTGCGCCGATCAGTCGTGCCACAGAGTGCTTCTCCATGTACTCCGACATATCCACGCGCACGATCGCATCATCAGAATCAAACAGAAAATGGGCCAGGGCACGCGCCAATTCAGTTTTGCCCACACCAGTGGGTCCCATGAACAGGAAGGAGCCGATCGGGCGTCCCGGATCTTTCATGCCAGCACGGGCGCGACGAATGGCAGCGGCAACAGCTTCCACGGCTTCCTGCTGGCCGATCACGCGCTGGTGTAGGTGTGACTCTAGCTGCAGCAGTTTTTGCCGTTCCGATTCCAGCAGACGGTTGACTGGAATGCCTGTCCAACGGGCAACGATCTCGGCGATATCAGATTCAGTCACCTGTTCGCGCAGCAGTGTGGAGCCGTGCGACTGAACTTCCAGGAGTTTGGCTTCCTGGGCTTCGCGATCGCGCTGCACCTTCTCCAGCATCCCGTACTTGAGCTGGGCTGCAATATTCAGGTCGTAGGCCCGCTCTGCCTGCTCAATCTGGACGCGCAGCTTGTCTTCCTCTTCCTTCAGCGTTTTGATCGCTTCCAGAACCTGCTTCTCGCTCTGCCACTGCCCACTCAGGTTTTCTTGCTTCGACTGCAGGCTGGTGATTTCCTGCTCAATTCGCTCCAGTCGTTCCCGTGGAGCGCGATAAACTCCCACGGCTGGACTTTGCCCTTCCCCCTCCAGGGACAGCTTTTCCATCTCCAACTGCATCAAGCGCCGGTCGATCGCCTCCAGTTCAGCAGGCTTGGAGGTAATCTCCATCTTCAGCTTGGCGGCGGCTTCATCTACCAGGTCGATCGCCTTATCGGGCAAAAAGCGATCGGAGATGTAGCGTGAGGAGAGCGTTGCAGCAGCAACTAATGCTGAGTCGGTAATCTTCACCCCGTGGTGAACTTCGTAGCGCTCCTTCAAGCCGCGCAGGATGGAAATCGTGTCCTCTACGGTTGGTTCATCTACAAATACCTGCTGGAAACGGCGTTCCAACGCCGCGTCTTTCTCAATGTACTTGCGGTACTCATCCAGGGTCGTGGCCCCAATGCAGCGCAATTCGCCTCGGGCCAACATCGGTTTGAGCAGGTTGCCAGCATCCATGGCACCTTGGGTGGAACCGGTACCAATCACCGTGTGCAGTTCGTCGATGAACAGGACAAACTGCCCATCAGAGTTGATCACTTCCTTGAGCACCGAGCGTAAGCGATCCTCAAAATCGCCGCGATATTTAGCTCCGGCAATCAGCGATCCCATATCCAGGGCAATCAGTTTGCGGTTTTTGAGAGACTCCGGCACATCGCCATTGACGATTCGTTGGGCCAAGCCTTCCGCGATCGCGGTCTTGCCCACACCCGGTTCGCCAATCAGCACGGGATTGTTCTTCGTCCGCCGCGACAACACCTGCACCACGCGGCGAATCTCTTCATCCCGTCCAATCACCGGGTCAATTTTGCCGGATTTAGCCTGTTCGGTCAGATCGCGACCATACTTTTCTAGTGCGCCATAGCGAGATTCTGGATTCTGGTCGCTGACCTTCTGACTGCCGCGCACATCTTTGATCGCCACTTCCAGCTTCTTGGGATCCAGCTCATAGGTGCGCAGCACCCGCAGTCCCAGACGCGGATCGACGGCAAAGCCCATCACGAGATGCTCAACCGAGATAAAATCATCCTGAAACTTCAGCCGCGCTTCCTCTGCCCGATCCAGCAGCACATCCAAGTTGCGTCCCAAATAAAGCTGTTCAGTATTCGCGACCTTCGGCTGCCGCTTCGTGAAGTCTTCAATCTGCTGCCATAGCCGTGGAATTTCAACGCCTGCCTTGCTGAATACTTTGGTTGCCAGTCCATCCTTCTGCTCTAACAGGGAAATGATCAGATGCTCAACCTCAAGCTGTTGATGTTTGTAGCGGCGCACAACATCCTGTGCCTGCACGATCGCTTCCCACGCTTTATCAGTAAACTTACTCGGATCGGTTGGCTGCATGTTTTGAATAGACGTTTGAGTAGCAATACAGTGTGGTTTGAGCTTTCAGTATAACCTTTGCAGGACTAGGGATTAGGGGCTAGAACGGCGTAGATGTAGAGAGCAAATCAATTATGTCTAAACAGGGGAGTGAGTAGTAATGGAACATTCTGCTCGTCTGCTACTCAAACCCCGCTACAACTGCACTTATCCAGTAACGTATTTAGTTCCGCAGCCATTTTCCAGGGATTTCGACCTTTGAAGGGGGCTGCAATGACTGCCTCATAGGGGTTTCTTCCAGTTCGTTTAACAGCGGCGATCGCGGCTTCGTTCGAGAATCCGCGTCTAGCCACAAGCCAAGCCACTAAAGTGTGCCCGGTGCGCCCAACGCCGCCAGAGCAATGTACGACTACTTTCTCATGACTCTGGTCGGCAGCAACCAGGAATGGCAGAATCTGATCCATCAGAATGTTCAGTTTGACAAGCTGAAAATCCTGGATGGGTGCCCAGCAAACCCGGTCAATTCCGAAGGTCTGTCGGTAAACTTCAAGCAAATTTGTGTAGCGAATGAGTTGAAACTCAGTCAACAAGCAGCAGACACGCTTGATGTCTTGATTTTGCATGAACTCAATCCACTGATTAACTTGCTCATCGCTATATCCTGGTCGGGCAGAGCCAAACACGATGGGTTCGTTCTCTGAAGCTGCCGCAAACTTGTACATATCGTTAGTTATAAAAGCGTGTCGTGCTTAACTAAAATCGCTTCAGGAAACTGCCTTCAGCTCAAAAATCTTTTCCAGTACGTCCTCAACTACTTTGTCAGGAGTGGATGCGCCGGAGGTGACGCCGACGACGATCGCACCCTCGGGCAGCCAGTTCTCGGTGACTTCCAGGTCGTGATGCAGGGGTTTGTGCTCGACTTGATTGCCGGAACCAATGCGAGTAGCGCTGTCAATGTGGTAAGAGGGAATGCCGCGATCGATCGCAATTTCTTGCAGGTGCGTGGTGTTGGATGAGTTGTATCCACCGATCACCACCATCAAATCTAGCGTTTCGTCTACCAGCCCAAACATGGCGTCTTGCCGTTCTTGCGTGGCATCGCAAATGGTGTTGAAGCTAAGGAAATGCTGGTTGAGCTGATCGGGCCCGTACTTGCGCATCATCGTGTGTTCCAGCAGCTTGCCTATCTGCTCAGTTTCACCCTTCAGCATCGTGGTTTGGTTAGCGATCCCGATTTGTTCCAAGTCGCGATCGGGATCAAAGCCCACAGAGCAAGCACGGCTGAACTTCGCCATGAATTCGTCGCGATCGCCCCCGTTGAGAATGTAATTGGCAACATACTCCGCTTCGTTCAGATTCAGCACAATCAAATACGTACCGGCAAAGGAGCTGGTAGCAACGGTTTCTTCGTGGTTGTACTTGCCGTGGATGATCGAGGTATAGCTGGTTTTCTTGTGCTTCTCGACCGTGTTCCATACTTTCGATACCCAGGGACAGGTGGTGTCAACAATGGTGCAGCCTTTGTCATTGAGGAACTGCATCTCCTGAACACTGGCTCCAAAGGCGGGCAGAATCACCACATCTCCTCTATCAACCACTGAAAAGTTTTTCTTGCCCTCAGTCACTGGAATAAAGCTCACATCCATTTCGCGGAGTCGCTGGTTAACTGAAGGGTTGTGGATAATCTCATTCGTAATCCAAATGTGTTCACTGGGGAAGTGAGTGCGGGTTTCATAGGCCATTGCCACCGCTCGTTCGACCCCCCAACAGAACCCAAAAGCCTGTGCCAGCCGAATGGTGACGGTTCCTCGTGTCAGCGTGAAGTGGTTGTCTCGAATTTGCTGAATCAGGTTGCTCTGATATTCAGATTGCATCAGTCCTGAGACTTCGGCTTCGTGCCCAAACCCTTTTCGATGGTAATTTTGAGAACTATTCAGCGATCGCTTAAACGCCTTCGTATCCATTCCACACTTGCCCTCAGGTGTTCAATCAACAGATGGGTTTAACAGCATGATTTTCTTACATAATACGGTGTCTTGGCGATCGCCTGAAAGAAGGAGCAAACGCTAACAACACCTCAACTTTAGGCGTGAAGTAGGATTATCCTAATTGAGTAAGAAAACCAGAAGCTAGAAACCGTAGTCGTTTCTAAGGTATGGGGCTATCTGTGATTCAAGGCTGTATTCTCTATACATGAACTATCTTGGCTGGGAACTTTAATTCATTCGTGGCTAGACATATTGGCAAGGATATGCTGTTTTTATGGGCAGATTCAGCTATAATGTGCATCGAAAAGCGTTCCGTGTTGGATGTAGCAGGCAATTCTGTGCCACTTGATCTCTACTCGGAAGTCGCTCCTACAAGAATTGTTTGGAGAAAAGCGTGACTATCTACGTCGGTAACCTGTCCTTTCAGGCCAGTGAAGAGGATATCCGGGAAGTATTTTCCGAGTATGGGAAGGTTAGTCGAATCAGTCTTCCCACTGATCGTGAAACAGGCAGAAAGCGGGGGTTCGCTTTCGTGGATATGGAAAATGATGCTGAAGAGGATGCGGCGATCGCAGAACTCGACGGCGCAGAGTGGCTAGGTCGTGAGTTGAAGGTGAACAAAGCTAAACCTCGCGAAGGAGGTGGGCGAGGTGGTAACGGAGCCAGTAGATAAGACTCTCCCTGTGACGTTGGCTATAGTTCTCCAAACTGGTTTGACTACAAGCAGCAGGATAGTGCATTTGTCTCATGCACTCTAACTTTACAGCTATGCCGGATCAACCTGTCGTCTTGGGGTTTGACCCAGGTCGTCGTAAATGTGGTATTGCCATACTCGGAGTTGACCGCACGGTTTGCTATCATCAGGTGGTGGCTGCAACAAACGCGATCTCAGCCATCCAAGCGTTGCGGCAAAAATTTCCGGTTTCGTTATTAGTCATGGGTAACCAAACCACGGCTCAAGAGTGGAAGCGTAAGTTGGAGGAGCAATTGTCGGAACCCCTGCGCATCATTATGGTTGATGAGCGGTATAGCACCTTGGAAGCCCGCGATCGCTACTGGAAAATGTACCCACCCACCGGTTTGGCGCAGTTGATTCCCCAGTCTTTACGCCGTATTCCCCGCCCGATCGACGACATCGTCGCAATTTTGCTGATTGAGCGATACCTCGCACAACTCGTGAGCTGAATCATAAATACGAATTACGAATTTTGAATCATGAATTGACCTGAGGAATTAAACCTTGTTCACGTCCAGACCTGGAGTTTTTCTTAAGGGAAAGCTATAAATTCCGAGCTGGCGATGGTTTGGCTCGAAATTCGACATTCACACTTCCCACCTCACACTTCCCCTCGAATCGTAAACGAGTAATCACTACCCGGTTCTAGCTGATAGTCTCGTTGCTCCAAAAAGCGCCCCAGGGGTTCTTTGATTAGCGCTCGTCCCAGTGAAGGCTGCACTGACAGCTCACCGCGTCGAAAGCACCATTCAAATTGCCACTCAAATTGATTCGCCCGAACTTCCCCCTCAATCTTGCCTTGCTGCCAAGACTGGCGGGTAATCCGAACGTAAGCAGTGGTCTGAGGTAGGCGGTTGGAAGCCACAGAGGTGTTTAGCGAATGGTTGGTCTGCGAGGGTTTGCGGGGCTGACTGGCTGGGCATCTGACTCGAATACCCACACTATCAAACCCTTCCGGACTTCAGTCAAGACAACGGTATTTCCGCGAACCATTAACCGCTCTGTTGCCCGTTGAGCTGACGCTAAGGTTGGGTAGAGTCTGACGTAGCTGTAAAGCTTGCCTCCATACAGAATTGCGCTCACGGGTTTCGGCAAATCTGGCAGAACAATATGGCAATATCGAACCGCTTTGCGGTTCAGAATAGGGGGAGATTGAGTTGCTTGATGAGGCTGAGGAAGCGGATTGGGAGGATTGAACATGAAGATTTTCTAAACCGGTATTTGGAAACGATCTACTTCTGACGTTCTGGAATGCTGCGACTGTTATAGAAGCTCATCGCTTTTTCAACACCTTGCTTGAGGCTGAATTCAACCGCTTCAGCGGCTAGTTTTACCACGTCGGACACGATCGCCGCTTCACTAGGAGAAAACTTACCCAATACATGCGACACGGAATCTCGATTCGCCTCCGCACTCCTGGCGCTGCCGATTCCAATTCGCAAGCGAGGAAAGTTTTGGCTGCCGAGATGCGCGATCGCCGACTTCATCCCATTGTGTCCCCCCGCCGATCCCGACAGGCGTAAGCGCAGCTTCCCAATCGGCAAATCCATTTCGTCGTAAATCACCAGCACTGACTCAGGGGGCAGCTTGTACCAGTCCAGGATTGCGCGAATCGACTGCCCAGAATTGTTCATATAAGTGAGCGGTTTGAGCAGCCGAACTTTAGTCGAGCCGGGTCCTAACCCTTCACCAAACACGCCTTGAAACTTCTTGTTCTCTGATAGGCTAATTTGCCAGAACTGGGCTAGTCGATCCACCACGTCAAAGCCGATGTTGTGACGGGTGCGATCGTACTTCGCTCCCGGATTGCCCAACCCCACAATTAACTGCGGAATCACCAGCACGGGAGCCTTCTCTTCAACCATTTCTTGAGTTTCAGTCATCACTTAAATTTAAGGTGATCCACTCGTCTATCATTTCAATCAACATCAATCCGAAACTCAATTCTGTATTAGAAAAATCCTAGACTCCCAGTTTTGGAAACCCTAACTGAGCAATCCATTTGAGACCTTTGCTGCATCACTCGCGATCGCAACTTCTGCCTCATTGCTTGCGATCGTGGCTTCTACTTTGTTTGAGTCTTCTACTTCATCGCTTGCAGTAACTGCCTTTGGCTCAGAAGTAGCCTGATCGGACACGGCCGGAGATTCCGATGCGGGTGATAGAACAGGTTGAGGCGGTTCTTCCAGCTTTGCCTGCATCGGTTCTTTCAAGGATTGCTCTAGCTGTTCTGCCTCGCGCTTGAATTCGGATTCAAACTCTTTAGATGCTTCCTGGAAACCTTTAATCGCCTTACCAAGGCTACGACCAATTTCTGGTAACTTTTTGGGGCCGAATACCAACAGCGCCAGGATCAGAATCAGCGCCATCTCCGGTAAGCCAATTCCAAAGATATTCACAATGCCGCCTCCTATATCAGTAATTTTTTAAAAGAAACATTTAGTGAATCATAGCGTCAGAGCTAACATCAGGCATTTCCGAAACGCGGATCTCGATCTAGATTAGGCATTTCCGAAAAATGGATCTCAACCCGGATGTGAAGGGGTTGTAAGGATATTTTCGGTTGTCTCGACGGGTGGAATTCCGAGGATGGTTTTCGGGCATGTCTAGCGGTACGGAATCCAAAAAATCTCACACACCGAAATACTATGTACATTTCATTGAACTTGCGCGTAGCCGCGTTGGCTACGCTGGCGTTGGCTTCATTGGGTGACTTGAATGCCGCGATCGCGGCTCCTATGTTTGGTCAGCAAGAGGTAGACCCGAATAAGTTCGTTGCGATCGCGTCTCCCTACGGAGGCAACGCGCATCAGCTTCTGATTGTAGAACAGATCAGCAATGTTCGTCCCTGCTGGAGCGAAAGCGGTTCCAGTCCAACCGCCATCAATCCACTATTGGTAGAGTTCGACTTTACCGACATTTGTGGACGCAGCACCGACAGCAATGGCTACTCCATGCGCGTGGGTGGAGAAGACCTGAACTGGCGTTATAGCCTCCGTGCTGTCAAACGCGGCAATGACCTGTGGCTGGTTGGAGCACCCAACCTGGATCGCACCGCTCCAGAACTGTTGATTGGTCGCACACGAGGATACACCTCTGGCTTCGCCAAATTCTACCTGGAGCCAGGATGGCGGCTTACCAAACGTAGCTATGAAGGTGCATCCCTGGGTCACATTTATCTTACCAATAACCAAACCCTCGCCAGTTTGAACGCCGCCGCGTTAGCTGCCAGACCAGTCCTCACCCCACCTGTTGCGACCAAACCTGTCAATCCTGTTGCCAGCGTCACTCCACCCGTTTATCAACCCGTTGTCCGTCCTGTCGTCACGCCTGCCGAGCGACCCAAGCCAGTTGCCCAAAACCGTCGTCCAAGCCTATGGGAACGCATTTTTGGCTCGTCTCGCCGAACTACTGAAGTGACTAAAACCAGTTCAGTCTCTGTTTCCAATCCAGGCAATTCCTCGACGGCCGCGACCACCAGCAATTCTGCCATTGGAAACTCCACCGACTTTGTTGTGCCAACGATTGTGATCACCCAACCGTAAACCGGCACTTGCATTCGCTCTCGCAACTCGAAACAACGATTCAGGGTGTACTACCAAACTCCACCACCCACTTTAAGCAAACAACTCAGCTACCGCCATTTGAAAGCCCTGCAAAACGGTTTGAGTACTCACTGTATCTGCCTCAGTAAACACCTGCCATTGGTTTTGCGTCACGATCATCACCAATTGGTTTTCGGGAAACAGCAGCCACACTTCCAGACAGCCCGATCGCAAATACTCCCGTGCCTTGTCAAACAACGCCTCTGCCTTATCATCCGCTGAAGCCACCTCGCCAATCAGCGGGTAGCTGTGCGGTAGAATCGCCGGACGACCATACTGCGCCAACAGTTCAGCCGACATATACGCCACATCAGGACGCCGTTTCTGCCTGTCAGTTCGACAGGGAGCCTCTGCATACACCTCTCCACCTTGCCCGGTAGAAATCACATGATTTGTCCAGGCATAAATGAGTTTTCCTTGAGTAGCTGCGTGTGCAATGGTCATACCTGTCTTCTCGATTAACTCCCCGTCCACTTCCTCCATTCCTTCTGGCACTTCATCGTAGCGATCAGGGGGTAATCCAGAAGCGTCGTAGTCTTGCTCATCCTCAACCACGAGTGATGGAGTTGTGACCATAGCCAGTCCTTGAACTCAATGTATGTCTATTATGAAGGGTGCACTGAGTTCATCGGTATTTCGCGTTGAGCAAGCCAGTTTTCTCCCCAACCGATCGCATTTCCCAGGTCATCGATCGCCTGCGTGCCCTCAGCCAAATCAGCATTCAAACTGGTTGGCGCTATTGCGATCGCGACTTACCCCACGAGCAAGCCCTCGATCCCTCAACCTGGAACACCTGGACCATTGGAACCTTAAATGCCAAAGACCACCTTCCCTGGCTGAAAGGAGGCGAGGTGTGCTGGTTCTCCCAGACCATCGTTGTTCCGCCTGATCTAAATGGCTATCCGCTGGAAGGTTTGACCTTGCGATTGGCGCTACTATGGTGGGCCCAAGAGGCACAGTTATTCGTGGATGGACAACTAGTGCAGGAAGGCGACTTGTTCGACTGTGCGCCCCGATTGCGGCTTAGTCCCAGTGCCAAACCGGGAGACGAGATGGCGATCGCCCTCCGCCTCGTCAGCCCCAACCACGAAGACGGCGCACTAATGAAATCCGTCTGCCACTACGAAGCCCCTTCCTCCGACCATCCCCCGAACCCAGCTTCATCGCCAACGAACTCGCCGTCCTGCACAGCTTCCTACAAACCTTCCAACCCGACCAACTAGAAACCCTCGCCAACACC
>JAAUSG010000252.1 GCA_012034055.1 Leptolyngbyaceae cyanobacterium RU_5_1
GAACGGAAACTGTGGTTGCAAAAGTCCAAGGCTTGGGGGCTGCCCCCCAAACCCCCCCAATGCAGGGGACGGTTGCGTCCCCGCACCCCCTCCAAAAGGGGTGACCGGTTGGGCGCATGAGACCTTGGTACAACCAGATTAAATAGCTACACCACAGTCTTTGTGAAGTAGAACCAATCCCTTGCGGGGGGTTTGGGGGAGTTAGGATCCCAAGCAGCGGGGATCCGGGGGGAAGTCTCCCGGCGTTAATTCAACAGTGAAGCCATCCATGCTCAAATACTGTCCGCCACAATGACCCATTACCAATGATCCATCACCTGCGTAAGCCCTATCTATGACAACGTTTGCAGCAGGGTGGCTGTTTCTGTTGCTTCGGTCAGCATGCCCAGTCCTTCAAAACGTTGTTTGGCGGTGGTTGCCCACTGTTGGGCGATCGCTCCATTTCCGCGTGCTTTTTCGAGCTGAGCTAGCGATCGCTCACAAAAGGCAATTCGACAGACATCTCGGTTGGCTTCGGCTACGTGTAAGCCTTCTTCCAACAACTGTTGAGCTTGACTAAAATTCTGCTGCTGAATGGCAACATCTGCCAGCCAGTCTTTCGCTAAAAAGATGGCCCGCTGCCATTGAATCCGTCGAGCCTGGTCTAGAACTTGTTCAAATAGAGCACGGGACTGGTCATAGCAGTTGGTTTTGTAACAGATTTCGCCCTGGTAATAGAGGACGTGGATGGTTGAACGGGTGGCGGCGGGTTGATCCAGTGCTGCCAGTGCCAGCAATTGATTTGCCTGATCGAGCCATCCCGTTGCCGCTTCAAACTGCTGCTGTTGGATACGCAGTACGGCAATATTTACGGCCAGATCACTCTGAAATTGAGCATCTTTGTGATGGCGTAATTCCCAGGCTTTTGCATATAGCGTATTCGTCTGCTCCCAATGTTTACTTTGTCCGAGCAGGGTTAGTGTCCAGCCTTGATCAAGCATCACGTCTAGAGCTGTTGACCAATCTAATCGCTGTTCTGCAGCTTGAATTAACCAGTCTGCCCAATCTAACCGGATATTCCAGACATTCAGACGGTTGCGTTGGTAGCCCTGGCTGTGGGTGTAGCAGGTCACGTTGTGCCAGAATTGCCGCACGTCGTCATAGCGATCGCCGGTCATACCCCATTCAATCACGGCTTGCAGGTTGTCCCATTCTTGCTCTAGCTGGACATACTCGTTCCACTCTTTCCAATCTTTACCGCCATGCTGCTGGGCAAAGGTAAGATACCAGTTGACCCAGCGATTGCGGGCAGCGTGTTCAAAATTGGGATGGGTTGCCAGCTCTGCCAGTGCATAGTCTCGCGTCAGTGCCAGGATGCTGTATCGCTCCTGATGCTGGCTGACGAGCGACAACTGCTGCAACTGCGCTAACCCTTCAATGGCATCGTTGATGCTTTGACTCCCTGCGACATGGGCGATTGCGGCAGCAGCCACAGAACTGGGAAACAGCGCCAGTGACATCAGTAAGTGGTGAGGTAAGGTTCCTTGCAACAGGGCCATCGAACTCTTGAAATAGAAGTGAGCATAGTCACCTGCTGCCAGCGTTAATCGCGAAGCGGGATGGTTGACCGGATAGCCAGCCGCCAATTGCCCGATCGCGTAAACAATGGCCGCCGGAACACCACTCGTGCAATGGTGCAGGGTTTGCACATCCACTGAACTGAGGGAGACCCCTTTGGCGGGCCTGCTGCTGAATCAAATCAAGGCTTTCTGATGCTGCCAGTGGCTCTAACCGGATTGCAGCAAAGGAGGACTGCTGACGGCTGGTGATTACTACTTTAACCGTGGCCGGCAGGTCATACAAGAATGCCAGGATCAAATCCCAGTCTGCTAAGGTTTCCAGGTTATCAATGATCAACAACGTAGATTGGCGACTCAAACTGTCCTGAATGTGCTGAAGCTGATTCTCAAAATCCATCAGCAAAAGATCTGAACGGTTGAGGGTGCGGGCGATCGCTCGAAACACATCCTGCAGATTGCGCTCCGATCGCAGGCGTGGCAAGACGCCTTGAGGGGTGAGCCGTTCTTGCTTGGCAGAGGTGAAGATGATCGCATCAAACGCAGGCTGAGTCTGCAATAGCTCGGTCTTGGGCATTGCCGACGGCTGGGGCAATTGCAGGCTATGGTAGGCGGCGGCCAACGCCAGGGTGGTCTTGCCCATGCCGCCAATCCCCTCGATGCTGATGCAGTGCATTGGACGGTCGAACGACAGGATTTCGAGTAATTGCGCCAGTTCGCGATCGCGCCCAATCAGTTCGCTGAAATCGCGTACCGGCAGATTATGGGCGATCGCAAACGGAAGGTCGCGACGAGGTGAAGCGCTAGCCGCTGTTGAGTGCTGATGCTCAAGGGCTGACGCTGCTTGGTGTTGAATGAATCGCTTCAGGACGCCCTTAAAGTTCTGCTTCGTGACCTTCTCGCCGCAAGCCTCTGAGAGGCACTTCCACAACCGGTAGCCAGTGTCTTTGATATAGCCAGCGTCATACCCAAAGGCTTGAGCGATTTCCAGGTACGATCGCCCCTCCCAGCACTGCCGAACCACAATTCCCTCGACTTTGCTCAAGCGTCCTCGCTCAAGAACTTGCTCGATCGCCGCTAGCGCTTCCTCAATACTCATTCATCGGCATCCTTTTCTTGCAAGGCAATGCCCCATAGAGCAACAATCCGTGGAGCGACAGATGACTGGGGCGAACGCCGTTCGCCCCTACGAGATACCGGATGTGAGCAGCCATTTTTCAAAGTGGTATGAAATGATGACTCAAAGACACCTTCATTGAGAATACGGCCCGTTCGTTATCCGCGATCAGAAATAATCCTGACTTTTTAATGACTTTTTGCTGACCTTTGAGCGACATCACATCCTGGATGCAGGAGTTACTCTTGGCGAAGAGTGCATTGATAGCCCCCCAATGAATGAACAGAGAACCTTTCAGAAAATTCTGGCAGAGGTTGAGCAACTTGATGCTCAAATTCGTCTGAAACTTCCTGCCAGCCGAAATTCTGTAACACGACAGGTTGAACGAATTCACCTCGCACAGCAGCAGCTTAAGGCAGTCAAAGTCAGGGTGCTTCAACTCGCGGCAAGAGTCCATACTGCTGCGCTGCACCACAATTACCGTTCTCTGGTACAGCGGATTGAGCAGATTCTTCGAGATGCCGTAGATTTCCAGCTTTTGGCAGAGGAGTATCCCATTGACCCGGACGGTGCCAGCTCTTGCCTGCAAAGTATGCGTCGAGAAACCCCATGCCATTCACCCACTACCCTCGTCGCGGCATCGGCACTGAAAATCCCAGTCACAGCCCCTTAGCCCCTTAAATCCGCAGTTGAGCTGTTTGGTGAGCGATCGCACCGCTAATGCATTGTCCACGTACAACGTAGTTCCCCCCTTTGACCCGCATAAGCCCCGTGTTCACGACTCTTTTCTGGTGCAAGCATAGTGCTGATAGCGATAGCCATCGACAGAGCGTAGTTTTGATTGAGCAACGCAACCTTGTTGTTGCAATACGGCGTGAGAGAGGGGATTGAACTTGTCTCTAAAGTTGACCCGCCAGACATCGAATGGACGCGGAAAATTTTCCAGGGTTTGTTGGAGAGCCGCGATCGCGGTTGGGGGTCACGACGACGGTAATGGGCCAGCAGGAATCGGACACGATTCAGGTCTACTTCGGGATGACGCTGGAGTTCCAAGGCAATTCCCATCAATCTGCCCGTCTGCCCGTGGTTGTTGTGGGGAATAGCCACTAAGGCTGGATATTGCAAAGCCTGTTGTTGAATCGCTTGGGCAACCCCATCCGGGCGATGCGTTTTCTGATAGCCCAGATTTGACACCACGGTGAGTCCGCCTAATATGCCAATCACGCCAATTAGCACAACGGCTCGTTTGGCAACCGTGCGCGACGGACTTAATCCCGGTAGAACGGCAACTCCTGCAGTCCAGCAATTCGCCAATCCAGCTCCCAGCAGCACGATCGCGGCTGGAAAGTAGAAGAACTGATAGCGAAACACACTGGCAACGTCAATATTGAAGCCATAGGTGATCAAGAAGGAGAGGGCAATTCCTCCTGCCACCAACGCGCCTAACGTTTGCAATCCAAGCTGAGTTTCTGGGTTCGTAGACTGAACCTTGAATCCCCGATATACCCACAGCAGCGTCCAGACCGTTAGCGCTCCCAGCCCGATCCCAGAGGCGATCGCGATCCGGGACGGCACGCCCTGAATCGGCAGCAGGTAGAGCATCGTCGTCCAACCGGCAAGGGTGCGCAGGATTGGATCCAGCCAGTCTATCCCTTCAAAATCTCCCTGCTGAATCCATCGAGTCAGTTCAGATTCTTGAATGGTGAGCAGCGCGGGCAGCCAGACTAAGCTTCCGGCCAGGGTTCCGGCAGGGACGGTGATCAGTCGCCAGAGGGGGGAGGGGGTAGAGACGCGATTAATCGCGTCTCTACGGGGTGATTGGAATAGCCAGAGGATGAGCAGCGCGATCGCCTCAGATAGCAGGGTAAACGCTACAAAGTAATGCGTGGCGATTCCCAGGCAATTCACAACGATCCAGGTCAGGCAGAGCGCGATCGGCAAGGGGCGACGACTCCAGATCAACCGAACGGCAACCACAAAACAGCAGAGGGACACAGTAATCCACACTGTAGCCAGGGTGTAGTGACGGGCTTCTTGAGCCAAATAAATGCCAAACGGTGACACGGCCATCAACGCGGCGGAGAGTTGACCGACGAGCCGCGATCGCCCGGCCAACCAGCCCAGACAAAAGGTGGCGGGCACTGAAAGCACTCCCAGTAACGCAGGCAAGGCACGGGACGCCCAGACCGACACCCGTTCATCAACGGGTGGAAACAGCTTCAGCCAGAGATGGCTGAGGAGAAAGTAAAGCGGTGGGTGGTTGCTTTCTTTCAGCAAATTCTGGCTCACCGCTGCAATTCCCGCCTGGGGATTGGGTTGCAGAGGCTGTAACAGCTCGGCGGCTGAAATTGGGTGATCCAGCGGGATGGTTAAAAAGCTATTGCCCAAACTGAACACCAGAGTCGAAAACTCATCCGTCCAGACCGGTTTTAAGGTGAGGTTGGTGAATCGCAGGGCTGTGGCGATCGCGATCCACATCAGTAACAGCAGTCCGTGCAGCCGATAATTAACCGCAACACTGGGATTGCCACCCGGAAAGCGAGAGTCGATGCGGCGATCCTGAGTATCGCGATCATTGCGGCGCTTGAGACCCGCCCTGAGAGAGTTTAGCGATAGAAGCATGGATGAAATTTTGGGGAGAACGCACACCACGTTCTATCGATAGTACAGTAAGCTCAACAAACGGTTAGTCAGTTAGTTAGTTATCAGTTATCAGTTAGGAACGTGGATTTAATAATATGCAAACGTTTGTTGGCGTAGGGGCGGGTTTAGCAGATGATTGAATGTTTAAACCAGAGGCGATCGGCAAAACCCGCCCGTACAGAAGATTGTGATTTTATTAAATTCGCATTCCTTGTCAGTTATCAGGTTCCCTGTCCCCTGTTCACTGTTCACTGTCAATGAGCCGCCCTTCTCCCACGTTGCGTATCATGCTGATTGAGGATGATCCCGTCGTTCGCCAGGGATTTGCTGCCTGTTTGAATCAGATTGCTGACCTGCAGGTTGTTCTTGAAGCAGACTCCAGCACAACGGCTCTGCAAGCTTTAGAAAATTGGTTTAGGGTGCGTGCCAGTGATGCAGACGCTGTTGGTATGGCAGACTCGCGATCGCTTGATCTGGTCATTCTCAGTCTGGATTTGGGACAGTCTACTCCTGGTCAAGCGATCGGGCTGACTCTCTGCCAGCAGATTAAGTCCCGCTACTCAACGCTACCGATCCTGCTGTCGAGTGCAATTCCCAATCCCGCTGTGTTGGCAGCAGCTCTCCAAACTGGAGCAGCGGGTTATTGTCAGCAGGGAACTGTCGTTGCTGATTGGGCGATCGCCATTCGTCAGGTGTCCGCAGGCTATTCCTACTGGACGCAGGGAATCCAGACTATTTCCCAGGCGTTGACTGACTCCCAACGTGCTCCCGCAACACTGCCAGCTTCTGTCAAATTCACACCATTGGCTGCGCTACGACGCAACTTGCACCAATCGGGATTACGTCAGATTGATCGCGCGATCGCGCAACTGAATGCTCAATTGGAAACGCCAGACACCTCCCTGATCGATCACCTATTCCTGACCGGACGACGACGGGAATTGCGTGCGGCCCACTGGCTGGTGAATCGGCTGCTCAGTTCTGCAAACCAGCACGCTGAAACTGACGTTGAATTATCTGAACCGCGTTCAACGAGTCCACCCCTTCGTGTCAACAGCGCTCAACCCTCTACTCAGCCTATAGTTGGGGATCGATCAACTGCCGAAGCAGTATCTAGCCCGAATTCAGGAGCGATCGCTCTGCAACCAGAGTCCCAAACGAGTATCCGAAGTATTCAGGCAGCTCTGTTGGATGCCACCTTTGCCAAACTGCAGTCTAGCCTGACTAACCTGACGGATACGCCGCTGGAAATCGACATCCTGAACGAGGACAAAAAGCGAGAGTTACTCGCGATCGCCCTGCGCAAAATTGAGGACATTCTGGACGATTTGCGGTTTTCTCAAGTGCAGCCAGACCAGCTTGCCGATAAACGAGCCGCTATTCTTCAAGATGCCTGGCAGACCGCAACAACTGATTTTTTTGGTCGCTATTACACCTTGCAATTGTCCAGTTCTCCAGCCAATGGGTTACGCCAGCCCGCGGTTGAAATCGTGGAGGTGCTCTTCCAGGATGCTGATATTGTCCAAGCCGCGATCCTCGATAAAATTCCCCTGGTCACAGACTTTTTGGCCCATCTGCTGTTCCAAACGCCCTTAGTTATTGACAACACGGCCTACGCGATCGGAACCGTGGAGGCAATGGCGCGGATGGAAGCGTTACTACAAAACCTGATGATTCAAATCGCAAATGCCGTCATCCAACCGCTATTGAATCGGTTTGGGGATGTGGTTGCGATTAAGCAGAATTTCTACGATCGCCGCCTGCTTTCCACCCGCGAAATTGAGCGGTTCAGGAACAACCTGTCCTGGAAATACCGGGTTGAGAAGTACTTTGCTGAACCAGCCGCCATTTTTGAAAGCCGCTACATCCTATTTAGCTTGCACACTCAAGGCATCGCTAAAACATCCATTTATGCCCCCCGCAACCCGGAACTGGAGGAACTGGCCGGCATTCGTTTCGCCGTCACATTGGCTCTGGAAGCACGGGATGCGATCGCCCCCCGCCTGCGCTCTGCCCTCTCCTTCATGGGCAGCGGCGTCGTCTATGTCCTGACTGAGGTGATCGGACGCGGCATCGGTCTAATTGGACGCGGCATTATTAAAGGGATTGGAAATGCGTTAGGAGAGAAGTGAGAAGTACAAAGTGCGTTGACTAAAACCTCAGAGGTTTAAATCACTACGTTTAGTCACGATGCTTGATCCGACATTGCGCCCTTTGAAGTGTCACAAAGGGAATTTAGTCGCATAATTTTCTCAAGGCTGAGAGCAAAGGGGGTGGGGTATTAGCAACGAATTGATAGTGCAGAACCTAGATCATCTAGGAATTG
>JAAUSG010000253.1 GCA_012034055.1 Leptolyngbyaceae cyanobacterium RU_5_1
GATTAAAAAGATTGGGCTGATTTGCTCAATAGTGGGGATGGACTACGCCTCACTTAAAACCGCCTCTGAACTCTGGTTCGGAGGAAGCCCGCGCTGTACCTGAAAGGTCAGCGTCGGGAGGAGTCACCGTTAGAGATTGATATCACCAGCAAATCGCTGAATCGGATGCCCATTTATGCCCGCTTGGGTGTGCCGGAAGTCTGGCGGTATGATGATGGACAACTGAAGATTTACCTGCTGGAAGGGCAAGAGTATGTGGAAACTGATACCAGTCGTGCCCTACCCATGTTTCCAGTCCACGAGCTGATTCCGTTTATTGACCAATGTAATGCATCCCTAAAACTGACTTTTCAAGTGTCCAGTTTTAGGGATGCACTACACATTCAAGCCGTCAGTCTGATTTGTTCTGCTTCATCTGTTCGCGATCGCGGTAGAAGCACGGTTCCGTGAGTCAGTTACTACTGCGATTGAACCTTACTCCCTTTTTACTCCATATGTATAACCCTACTGCCTACTCCCCGGAAGATTTGTACGGCTCTTCTACTCGTCGTGGCGAACACAAAATCTTCATTGGCATGGCTCCAGGTGTTGGCAAAACCTTCAAGATGCTGGAAGAAGCGCACCAGCTCAAGCAGGAAGGAATCGATGTTGTAATTGGAATTTTGGAAACCCACGGGCGTAAGGAGACTGCCGAAAAAGCGAAAGGATTAGAGGTCGTGCCTCGGGCGATCGTGGTTCAGAACAACGTTGCGCTCGAAGAAATGGACACAGATGCAATCCTGGCTCGTGCGCCCCAGTTGGTGTTAGTCGATGAGTTGGCCCACACTAATGTGCCCGGTTCTCAGCGTGAGAAGCGCTACCAGGATGTAGAAGCTATTCTGGTAGCCGGAATTGATGTTTACTCGACGGTTAATATTCAGCACATCGAGAGCTTGAATGACACCATCGCCCGGATCACGGGAGTGGTTGTCCGTGAGCGGATTCCCGATCGCATCTTGGATGAAGCCGACGCCGTTGTTGTGATTGACGTTACACCAGAGACCTTAGAGGAACGACTGCGGGAAGGCAAGATTTACGCTTACGAGAAAATTCAGCAATGTCAGGCAAACTTCTTTCAGCGGCGCAACCTGATTGCCCTCCGAGAACTGGCACTCCGAGAAGTGGCAGACACGGTTGAGGACGATGCAAACGCCTCCGTACTGGAGGGACAGTCCTGCAATATTCATGAGCGATTGCTAATCTGCATCTCCACCTATCCCAACTCAATGCAACTCCTGCGGCGGGGCGCTCGGATTGCCAATTACATGAATGCGCCACTCTATGTCGTGTTTGTCGCGGATCCAGAGCGCTTTCTCACTAAAGAAGAAAGTATGCACATTGAAACCTGTGAGAGACTGTGCAAAGACTTTGAAGGCAAATTCTTGCGGGTGAATAGCAGTAATGTGGCGGAGACGATCGCAGAGGTTGCCAACACCCATCACATTACCCAAATCGTCATCGGTGAGAGCCAGCAACCTCGATGGAGGCGACTGTTCAAACGCCCATTCACGCAAAAATTAATGCAACTGATCAGACATCAGCATATCGACCTTCACATCATCGCAACTGAGAATTGATTCAGTTGTCAATTCCCTTTCTGTAGGGACGTTATATATAACGTTCCTACAGACCTCTGAAACAGGCTAACCACCCGCGATCGCAGGAATAATACTGACTTCATCCCCGTCATTGAGTGGAGTGTCGATGCCATCCAGAAAACGAATGTCTTCGCTGTTGACGTAGAAGTTGACAAAGCGGCGCAAGCTGCCTTCCTCGTCGCATAAACGTCCCTTAATACCGGGACAATTTTCTTCCAGCGATTCCAGCAGTTCGGCGATCGTGCCGCCATTGCATTCAACAGTGGCTTGATCTTTTGTCAGCTTTTGCAGTGGTGTGGGAATGAGGACTTTGACAGCCATAGGAGTGAATGATGAATGATGAATGATGAAGGCGGACAGCGAACAGTCAACGACCAATGACCAATGACCAATGACTAAACCAAAACCTGCTGCCATTCCAGGCGATCGAGGGTGCGCGATCGCTCCAGGGCATGCTCGAAGCTGTCGAGTTTGGGTTCAATGGTGAGCGGTTCACCAACGTAGCCCTGCACCGCTTCTTGGGTTTTGAGTCCGTTGCCGGTGATATAGACAACAGTGGTTTCGTCAGGGTCAACCTTTCCGGCTTCGACTAGCTTTTTCAGAACGGCGATCGTCGTGCCACCCGCCGTTTCGGTGAAAATGCCTTCGGTCTCAGCCAGTAGTTTGATGCCATCAATAATCTCAGCATCGGAGACAGATTCGATGGTGCCGTCGGTTTTGCGGGCAATGTCTACCGCGTAGACCCCATCCGCAGGATTGCCGATCGCGATCGACTTGGCGATCGTATTCGGCTTCACGGGCGCAATGAAATCCCGGTTGTCGCGGAATGCTTGCGCGATCGGGGAGCATCCGTCTGCCTGGGCCCCACTAAAGCGAACGGATTTGTCGTCTACCAATCCCACGTCTACGAACTCGCGGAAGCCCTTGTAGATCTTAGTGAATAGAGAACCAGAGGCAAGTGGAGCGACGATATGGTCAGGTAACTGCCAGCCCAGTTGTTCAGCCACCTCGTAGCCAAGGGTTTTGGAACCTTCAGAGTAATAAGGACGCAGATTGATATTGACAAAACCCCAGCCGTGGGTATTGGCGACTTCCGAGCAGAGGCGATTGACCTGATCGTAATTACCGTGTACGGCCATCACCGTCGGGCTGTAAATCAGCGTTCCCATCACCTTACCGGCTTCCAGGTCTGCTGGAATAAAGACGCAGCAGTCGAGTCCAGCATGAGCCGCGATCGCCGCCGTTGAATTAGCCAAATTCCCGGTACTGGCACAGGAAACAGTCGAAAAGCCCAACTCACGCGCCCGGGTCAGTGCCACGGAGACCACCCGATCTTTGAAGCTGAGGGTGGGCATATTCACCGCATCATTCTTGATATACAGCTTGTTTAGCCCCAGTCGCCGCGCCAGACGGTTTGCCTGCACCAGCGGAGTCATGCCGGTTCCAACATCGATCGGCGTGTCGGTTGCCACGGGCAGAAACGGACGATAGCGCCAGATGGAATTCGGCCCTGCCTGAATGCTTTCGCGAGTTACGGTTCGGTGGAGCGCGTTGTGGTCGTAAGCCACTTCCAGTGGTCCGAAGCAGTACTCGCAGACGTGCATTGCCTTCAGTTCGTACTCTTCACCACACTCTTTACACTTCAACGCACGAAAGGTGGCGGTAGATTTGGGCTTGAGTTGGGTTGCAGTCATGGTTCAACGGCTTTCAGTGATGAGTTAAGCAAGATTGCGGTGATACTAACACGGTGCCTATACCCCGTCAAACATATCCGACTATTTTTGTCGGGATTGGGGTGAAGGGTGAAGGGTGAAGGGTGGGGAAGGAAGCCGTAGGATGTGTTAGCGCAGCGTAACGCATCTTTTCCAAGGATTGATGCGTTACGGCTATCGCCTAACACATCCTACAAATTTGATGTTATTTAATTCTGATTCCTAAGTGTTTACGCATCACAACAATGCGTTTCAAGTACCGCTTCAAATATCTGCTTGGTTGACTGCTGACCGTTGCAAACGTAGGGGAATATCAATCAGGTGATGCAAAAGTGCGGCAAATAGTAACGTTATCACAGTCATTGCAACTGAGTTTCTAATATTCAAAAAAAAGTAGCTGAAAATCAAACAAGACACATGAACCAAATAGAATGGATAGGAAAGCTCTCCTAAGTAATTAAAAATATTCAGTATGCTTTCAGGCAGTTTAATATAAGGTAAAAAGACTAACACTATCAGAATGAACAGGTGTGTGAAGCCAGATAAAACGTGTTTATAGTGAATTTGATGTAAGGCCAGGATCACCATTCCTAAGCTAATCATTCCAAACCGAGCTAGAAACTTTTTTTGGTTAAAGTAATATAGAAATCCCAGTAGCCATGCCCAAAGCAAAAAAATAAATGACAAACCATGCTTTAGAAAGAAAAAGCCTTTTAACTGGAGATAAGGATAGGCAATATAGGCTAGCGAAGAAAGCAAGATTAAACTGATCAGAACTTTTCTATTTGTTTTTAGAAACAAAGGGCCTAAAAGGTAGAAACCTACTTCTATACTCATAATCCAGAGCGGTGGATTAGAGCCGATCGCGTGGACAAAAAATCCTTGCAAAAGCAGCAAATTGCCAATAATTTGAGCTGGAGTAGGTTCTATGAAGAAGGAATTTAAGCCATTAATATTCAGGGTGTGTACATCCAAAAGCTTAAATGGAAGCAAAGAAATTAGAACGGCAATAGCATATAAAGGGTAAATACTTAGAACTCGACGTTCAAGAAAGTGTTCTGGTTCTGTTGAGAGAGAGTTGGCAATGGAATACCCAGAAATAACAAGATATCCAAGTAGGGCCGAGAGTGAATCAAGCTCACTGAAAGCCACCAAAATATCATTTGGCAAGAACCATTTCAGGTGAAGACAAAAGGCTATCCAGGACGTGAGAAATCGGACTCCGCCTAAAATTTTCCATTCCATAAAACGATTTGAATCGGATTAAATCAAATTCTAAAAATCCTTTTTATGGGAAGCATCAAGGGCGGATAAAATCGTTCAACGTGTCCGTGTGGTTTCTGCGAAGAATTGTAAAAACAAATCTCAAGGCGTGTAGTTAATAGGTTGCTCTGTAAACAAAACAGGTATAACTACTGGTGTAAGTCATGGGGATCAAAACAACTCAAAAAAATTCCTCTTTGTTAAAGATTGCCTGGCGATCGCTCGATATGAGAAGCAGAGGTGATTTTATGCAGAATCGCTGATGAAGGTTTCGTCAGCATCCGCTAACAATCTCAGGGTTGAGTAAACTTCCTAACCTGATAACACCGATCACGATGTTATGATTTCGTAGAAATACTTGATTGGAAGGGCTGTTCTATGGCGCAAGCACCCGTCTCTCCAGTAGTGCTGGTCATCTTGGATGGTTGGGGATATCGCGAAGACACGAATGGCAATGCGGTGGCAGCAGCTAAAACCCCGGTGATGAATAGCCTTTGGCAAGTCTACCCACACACCACAATTCGCACCGCTGGTAAAGATGTGGGATTGCCAGACGGACAAATGGGGAATTCAGAAGTTGGACATCTCAATATCGGTGCGGGGCGAGTTGTGCCCCAGGAACTGGTCAGAATTTCTGATGCGGTTGAAGATGGCACGTTGCTGAGTAACTCAGCCCTCGTTCAGGTTTGTCAGGAGGTGAAGCAAAAACAACGGCAAGCTGCACGTCATCGGGTTGTGCTCGGATGGAGGCGTTCATTCTCACCTCACCCATCTGTTTGGACTGTTAGATCTGGCGAAGGATCAGTTGCTCACGGATGTCTGCATTCATGTGGTGACGGATGGCCGCGATACACTGCCGAACTCTGGCAAAGGCTATGTTCAGCAGCTTCTGGACTACCTTGACAAAGTCGGCATTGGGCAGATCGTCACAATTGGCGGTCGCTACTACAGCATGGATCGCGATCGCCGCTGGGATCGGGTTCAAAAGGCCTACGAAGTGATCACTCAAGATGGTGATGGTGACGGTGACGGGCGATCGCCCCTGGATGTGATCCAGGCATCCTATGATGCTGGCGTGATGGATGAGTTCATTCTGCCAACTCGGATTGCTCCCGGTGCTGTGCAACCTGGGGATGGGATGATCTTCTTCAACTTCCGCCCCGATCGCGCCAGGCAGTTGACTCAAGCATTGATTGATCCCAACTTTCGAGCCTTCGAGCGAGATCTGATTCAACCGCTTTCGTTCGCCACGTTCACCCAGTACGATCCCAGCCTCTCGGTGCGGGTTGCCTTTGAGCCGCAAAACTTGAACAACATTCTGGGCGAGGTGATTTCCAAGCAGGGATTGCGTCAATTCCGCACGGCAGAAACCGAGAAATACGCCCATGTGACCTATTTCTTCAACGGCGGCATTGAGGAGCCGTTTGCGGGTGAAGACCGGGAATTGGTCGCCAGTCCCCAGGTGGCAACCTACGATCGCGCTCCTGCCATGTCTGCGGAGGCCGTGACCGATGTTGTGGTCGCCGCCCTGGAGAAGCGTATTTATTCCCTGGTTGTGATTAACTACGCCAATCCTGACATGGTCGGGCACACAGGCAAAATGGACGCTACGGTTGAGGCCCTGGAAACCGTCGATCGCTGCCTGGGTCGCCTGCTGGAAAGCGTGATTTCGGTGGGTGGCACGACCATCATCATTGCCGATCATGGGAATGCTGAGGTGATGTGGGACGAGCAGGGCAATCCCTGGACCGCTCACACCACCAATCCCGTTCCGTTCATTCTGGTTGAGGGCGAAGGACTCAAGATTCCGGGCTATGGCACAGACGTGCAACTGCGCTCTGATGGTCGCTTGTCTGACATAGCCCCGACCATTTTGGAAATCCTCCAGATTCCCCAGCCCCCCGAAATGAACGGGCGATCGATGTTCCTGCCGGTCGAATTCGAGTTAACCCACAATCGCACCCCCGTTAAATTGGTTCGTTAACGGTCAACACTAGAGGCGTATCCGCATTCACCTCTAGATCCAACGACCAACTTCAACACCTGGTGGAGACGCTAACCTATCAAACCAGCTTGCTGGAACGGATCGCGATCGCGTTGGAGCTGGGTCAATCCGCACCCAACTACCAGGCTGACCTCTCTCAGTTCCATCACTTCGACTGGTCGGGCATTGGGGCAACGATTGAAAGTAGCGATCGCGATGGCGTCGCGGCTGTAGTTTGGCGCGGCAACCGCTATCCCAGGCGTAGTGCCAGCAACAAGTTTCAACCAGCAATCTGGTTTAGCCGCTCGGTCGGCAAAGACGATGACGGCAACACTCGCTACGAACGCCTGATTACCTTCAAGCAGCTAGCCGAACCCGAACCATTACCGGAGAAAGTCCGCCAGATTCAGGGGGACTAGTATTCGCAAATCCACTTTTCTGACACACTAGACTAGATAGGTAAACTGTCCTTTATCAATCCCTCATTTTGGTTTCACTATGGCTCTTGTTCTCGTCCTCAAAGCGTTCTGGATTATCTCTGCGATCGGGCTGGTGATTTTGGTTTTGCTCCACAGTCCCAAAGGAGATGGGTTGGGCGGACTGGGTGGACAGGCACAGCTTTTCACGAGTACCAAAAGTGCTGAAGTGACGCTCAACCGGATAACCTGGGTACTCACCGTCATCTTCATGGGCGTCACGGTGATTTTGAGCGCCAACTGGATTCCTCGTTAAGGAATGAAAATTAAATGAACTGCAATTTTTGTGGGACGGGCATCTTGCCCCTCTGGGCGGGTGAGACACCCACCCCACAAGTTATTTAATTCATGCCTCCATCACCATGCGGTTTTTGCGGCAGGGCTGGTATCGTTATGGCTGGCGTTGGCGTAGCCTCTCTAGAAGAGAATCGCTCCTCGGTTTAGCGATCGCTGTCTTAATCGGGCTAGCCCTGCCTGCTACTTCTGCTCCCCCATCCTCCTCATCCCCCCCATCCTCCTCATCCCCCCCATCC
>JAAUSG010000254.1 GCA_012034055.1 Leptolyngbyaceae cyanobacterium RU_5_1
AAAGGGCAAGCTGCTAGACGGCGATCGCTCTATTTCAGATGCACTACAGTCGATTGTGCGATCCCTTTGGAACAACGATTGAGTACGCCTTAACACCAGAGTCGAGAAAATGTGTCAGTCAGTCAGGTGTCATCAGACTAAGGAGTGTGCCCGTGAATACTCTACCGGTGCTCTAGTTCAGGCTTGCTTTGAGGCGATCGCGGGCTGCACCTGCTCCCCCTGAACCGATTCATTGGATGCTGTCAATCGTTCCACGCTAAGTCTGAGCACAGACAAACCCAGGATGATCAAGAACATGACGAGTCCAATGGTACAGGCGTAGCTTAATTCCAGTTCACCAAACGCTTTATCGTAGAGGTAATAGACGATCGTTTCGGAGCTGTGATTTGGTCCGCCACGAGTCATCACATAAATCTCTTCAAACACTTTGGTGGCAGAGATCGCCGAGATGACCGCTACGAGTAACAGGTAAGGACGCATCAGCGGAACGGTAATATCCCAATGCTTTTTGATCCCGTCAGAACCATCGATCGCCGCCGCCTCGTACAGTTCTTGGGGAATGGACTGCAAGCCAGCCAGATAAATCACCATGTAGTATCCGACGCCTTTCCAGACAGTGACGGCCATGACGCTGAAAATTGCCCATGCCGGACTTGTAAGCCAGGGAAGGGCTGAAATGGTGATTAACTTAAGGAGTTGATTCAGTAAGCCGTTGTCAGCATACAGCCACTTCCAGGCGATGCCAGCCACTACCATCGAGATGACGACGGGGGTGTAGTAGGCAACCCGAAACCAGTGCATCCCCCGTAGTTTCTGATTCACCAGAATTGCCAGCGCAAGCGGAACCGAAACGAGGACGGGGACAACGCAGATTAAATACAGGAAGGTGTTGCGAAAGGTTTGCCAAAAAACAGGATCTACCCACAGGCGGCGAAAATTCTTGAACCCAATCCAGAGTGGAGGTTGGGTCAAGTCGTACTCATAGCGAGTGAAGCTGAGGAAGAACGCTTGTAGCGCTGGGTAAAAAACAGTTAGCCCCAAGACAGCCAGTGCAGGCAGTAAGAATAAGTAAGGGGTAAGCTGATGCTGAAGGCGATCCCAGTTTTTTGGCTTCCAGGTGTTCATTCAGTTTGGAGAGGTTTAATAGCGACTCCCCCACGGCGATCGCCGCCGCCGCCACCCCAACCACCGGACCGAGGTCTCTCTTCACGGGGTTTTGCCTTGTTCACTTTCAGGTCGCGCCCCATCCATTCAGCCCCATCCAGCGCCTCGATCGCAGCATCCTCTTCTGCGTCTGTGCCCATTTCTACGAAGGCAAATCCTCGAAACCGACCCGTTTCACGATCAGTCGGCAACTGGACACGCTTAACGGTTCCGTATTCTGCAAACGTTTGTTCGAGGTCTTCCTGGGTAACCTTGTAAGAGAGATTACCAACGTAAATCGACATAAACTATCTCCAAAATCCAAAGGTGTAGAGAAATTAGATCCGGAGAAACATTTGTCGGTAAAACAAATTTCAGAGCCGAATATAATCCTTACGTTATGACCTTAACACAGTAACCCGTGGGTGGTGTTATAAGTTGACATTTTGAGAATCCATAGAGACGTTATCGATAACTTCCTTAAGACGAAAACAACATCTTTGAAAGACAATCGTGCGATCGCGTTTTGCAAGAACCCTAATAATGAGAGAAGTTGCTGAGAGATTACAGATGGGGCTGTCTACGATTTTGCAGAACTATATTAACGGTCAGTGGTGTGCGGCTCAAGCTTCAGAGTTTTTGGAAGTCATCAACCCGGCGACGGTAGAGGTGTTGGGCAACGTGCCGCTCTCATCTGCTGCCGAGGTAGAGCAAGCTGCGCAGGCAGCCGCACAGGCGTTTGTGGGTTGGCGGCGCACCCCGGCCGGTGATCGCGTCCAGTATCTGTTCAAGCTCAAAACCCTACTGGAAGAGCATCTGGAGGATTTAGCACGCACCATCACGATGGAATGTGGTAAGACGCTGGCAGAGTCTAAGGGCGAGATGCAGCGGGCGATCGAGAATGTGGAAGTTGCCTGTGGGATTCCGGTTTTGATGCAGGGCTACAACTCAGAGGATATTGCCAGAGGCATTGACGAGTTCATGATCCGGCAGCCATTAGGCGTTACAGCCATTATTTGTCCTTTTAACTTTCCAGGTATGATTCCGTTTTGGTTCATGCCCTATGCGATCGCCTGTGGGAACACCTGTATTGTCAAACCCTCGGAAAAGGTGCCGCTGACGATGCAAAAGGTAACGCAGTTGATTGAGCAAACTGGCTTACCGGCTGGAGTTGTGAATTTAATCAATGGAGCAAAGGATGTGGTTGATGCCATTCTGGATCATCCGCTGATTCGCGCGGTTAGCTTTGTTGGGTCTACACCGATCGCTCAGTATGTTTACAGCCGCGCGACGGCGAATGGCAAACGCGCTCAGTGTCAGGGTGGAGCCAAAAATCCAGTGATTGTACTTCCTGATGCCGACCTGGCGATGACGACGCGAATCATGGCGGACAGTGCTTTTGGCTGTGCTGGACAGCGGTGTTTGGCGGCGTCGGTTGCGATCACGGTGGGGGAGGCGAGGAAACCATTTACGGAGCGATCGCGGATGCAGCTCAGACTCGCAACGTCGGTTACGGATTAGACAACGGGATTCAGATGGGCCCTGTAATTACGGCACAAAGCAAATCTCGAATTGAACAGCTAATTCAAAAAGGCATTGAGGAAGGCGCTACAGCAATTGTCGATGGTCGTGACCCAACCATTCCTGGGTACGAGGAGGGCCATTTTGTCCGTCCTACGATTCTGCAAACTGTTGATCCAGTCGGTGAAATTGCCAGAACCGAGATTTTTGGTCCGGTGTTGAGCTTGATTCATTTGCAGAGCATTGATGACGCGATCGCATTGATCAACCGGGGACAATACGGCAATATGGCGTGTTTGTTTACGTCCAGTGGCGCGGCCGGCCGCAAGTTTCGGTATGAAGCTGAAGCCGGAAATATCGGGATTAATATCGGCGTTGCTGCCCCGATGGCCTTCTTTCCATTCAGTGGTTGGAAGGACAGTTTCTTCGGGGATTTGCATGGTCAAGGACACCACGCTGTGGAGTTTTTCACCCAAACCAAAGTTGTTGTGGAACGCTGGCAAGATTGGAGCAGGCAGTTTTAATGGTCATTGGTCATTGGTCATTTGCAAAGGACAAGTGATGAATGACGAATGACGAACCCATCTAACACTTATTGTGTCCACTTAACTTAATTATGCAACCACCTACAGAATTCCTGACCCCTGAAGAGTGCGCTGAAGTTGATAAGGCGCTGTTGACCTCCCATGATAAGTTCGCGACGCGGGTAGCAATTTATGCTTTGCGATCGCTGAAACACATTGCTCAACAGAACGAAGTGTCAATTTCAGCCTTACAACTGGAGCAAATTGAAGACTGGGTGTATCAGGACGACAGCTTGCAACAGGGAGTTGACCAGGAGTTCCGTAAATTCTTCTCGCAACTGGTGATTTCGTCTTTGAAACCGCTTAAGCAGGCGTCTCAAGAGATGGGGGTGGCGATCGAGGAGTTAACCATTTCCCAGGTCATTGCCTGGTTTGAGCAGGAAGCGAAGTTTAAACTCGAACAAAAATAATTTAGGGAAATTAATAGTGGATAGTGGATGGTGAATAGAAGACAAACTAGCTAACCAACACTCCTACTCCTTACCCCTCACTTCTTGTCAGCAGTTGAAGTTTTCGAGATTGTCTTCGAGGCGGCTTTCAAGGGTGTTTTCTTGCGATCGCCATTGGTCTCCACAGATGGTTCTGCAAGAGGCACGGGTTCTAGCAGCATTTGGTGTAAACCATTGCGGAAGGTTGAGTCGAGGTATTTCTGCCGAGTGGTGTCCCAACCAGACAGTGCCTGCGATCTCGTTTGCTGAACTGTTGCTTGCAGAGTTGGCAGCTTGGCTCGTTTCGGTAAATGCTCTTTGAGCAGCTCCAGTAATACGTGGTTATCCTGAAGTTTGCCTAATTTGTCTTGAAGGGTTTTGACATCTTTAATCCAGTCTTTGAAGGGATCGCCGTAAAACGGTAAAAAGAATTCTGCCTGATACCGCACATGTTTGCACATCTTACGCAGATTATGGAGTGTTTTATCGTCCCCTGCCAGGGCGTTGTCTGCTGAAATAAGCCAGCCGGGGTGCAATAGCAGCTCTGACAGCAGGGGACTGAGTAAATCAGGCAGTAAAGATGTGATTGGAAGCTGGGCCAGAGCGGTGTATTGAGGATATTTAAGCCAGGTTTTATAGGCGTCTTTCAAGGCTTGGTAGCCTGACTTTTCGAGGGTATCGACCGTTGCAGTGTAGTCCCGTTGTCGCTGCTTATGGAGGGATGCGATCGCCCCATCCAGCCATTTCCGTTCCTTCCCGTCTAGCTGGGGTCGATACGTGTTTTCCAAATCTGCAATTTGCACATCTAAGTCACGCAATCGACCCAGAACCTTTGCAAGGGAACCAATTCGTTTTTCACGCGCATCGTCAGGCAAGTCAACGGCCACATGGAAAATTTGCAGTGCCGTTCGCAATCGACGGGTGCCAACTCGCATGTCATGTAGATCTTCTGGATCCTTGTCTGCTAACACCTTGTTCTCGTACTTAACCATGCTGCGATACTGCTCACCTAGCACTTGATGAGCGTATTCTCCCAACGTGATAGAGGGGCTGATAAACGCAGCCTGTGATAATTTCTTTTTCGGACTCTTCATCACTATGACCCTGAAACTAAGAAATGTAGAGAGTAGTATGAATAAGCTTAGGAGATTTTTAAGAAGAAAATGGTGCTACGGTGCTGATTACAATAGTACTGTATTCCCTCCCTTAAATACTTTTATTCCAATGCTCTAAGCCAATCAAAATTACACTTCTAACCATCAGGAGTGAGGCTGTACGAATTCGATTGTTCAGAGGTGCTGGCTTATAAAGCTGCTTATCTTGGTAACATCTCTCCAGCATGTGAGCATTTCTTGCTTGCGGCTGACCTAACCCAGCCGTGGGAGGACAATTTACTAGCTATAGGATATCGCCCTGAACTTCCATCAATTTGGCTGGCAGAGGGACTACTGATGTATTTGTCAGAAGCCCAAGTTCATGCTCTGCTTTCGTCAGTCTCCAGTTTAGCGGCTCCTGGCAGCAGTCTCGGACTTGATGTGATCAATATCGAAAGTTTGAAGTACGAACCCTATCGAGGGTATTTCCGCTCTGGCTGGGACACTCCGGAGGAGTTGCTATCCAGTTGTGGATGGGAGGCTGAAGTAATTCAGCCTGGAGAAGAGGGAGCAAACTTTGGGCGGTACACGTGGTTGCCACCTGCACGCGAGATTCCTAATGTACAACGAGTTTTTCTGGTCAAGGCAACGAGAACGAGCAAGAAGTGAGACATGGAGAACCACTGGCTAACAAAATGATCAGCTCAATAAACAGCAGCGAAACAAGAATGGAGGCAATTGGATAGTAGACGGTTTTGGACATTAGGGAATAGGGAATAGGGAATACGGAGTGGGGAATACGGAGTGGGGACTAGGAAATCAACAAGTCGATAATCAGGGGGAGGTGATCAGACTGTATGCTTCGACCCGTGCGAATATTCGTAACCTTAATGTTGGGACTGATTAAACAATGGTCAAGTGGAATCCACAATAGCGGTTTGAAAAATGCCAGGATAGGGTGAGTGCTGGCATATTGGGTTGGAGCGGGCCAGGTTGGCAAAATTCCAAAGCCTTGGCGTGAATTTTTCAGTCCAGTTTCTTGAATCAGTTTTTTGTAATAGGGCGACCACAGGGTTACGTTTAAGTCGCCGATCAGGATGATTGGCGACCTCTGCTGTTTGATGTAGTGCGCAATCTGATTGAGTTGTTCGTTGCGCAATTTGGCTAGCCACGGTGCTGGTGGAAGGGGGTGAGTGGCGACTAAGCGAATGTCTTGATTGTTAACCCTTAAACTGACTGCAATGCTGCGTTTCACTGCAACACCAAAAACAGAGACATCGTTGAGTGGCGATCGACTATACAAAGTCGTATCAGGTTCTTCAAATGTGTAAGGGTAGCTGGATTTGAGGGGTTGCAGTTGCGTTGCCCACGTTGCATCAACTTCTTGAAAAATAGCAATGTCTGGATTCTCTTGTTTGACGAGTGCAAGAACATCCTCGTACTGTTGATTTCGCACATAAACATTGGAGAGCAAAACCCGCAGGTTAGGCGAGTTAGAAGTCCCTATCCAGGCAGGTGGGATGTACCACGGCAGAATTTCAACGAGTTGAATCGCAATGCAAACGAATGAGATGAACAACCAGGGTTTTGCATAGCTAAATAGTAACGGAATTAAAAGTAGCAGACAGATCACTAGATATTGCAGTTTGAAGTGAGCAGTTAGTTCCAGGTAGGGGTTCCAGGCAATGTGGCTGGTCAGGGCGAATAGGGTGACGAGGATGATAGCGATCGCAGATAGGGAAGCAATCATCATCGGGGTCTTTCTCGTATGAACGGGTTGATTCGATGAACTCATAGAGGCTGGTAGTGACGTGGCAGAATTGCACGCCCATCTTAGCGCTACACCTCGATTGGGGTTTTTGCTGGGAACAACGGTTCCGACTCAAACCAGAAGACCAGTGGCTGGGCAACTAGAACTGATTCCAGCAAAACCCAATGATCTGCCCCGGCTGATTCGGTCTGAATCTCCGCAAACCAGCCTGGTGGTGATTGGTGACCCACGCAACGACGAAAACCTGATCGTGGCTCAGATGCATGTTGCCTTTCTGAAATTCCACAACAAAGTGGTTGACAAGCTTGAGAGTGGCGACATTCCCAGAGATGAATCGAAGTCGTTATTTGAACAAGCCAGAGAGATTGTGCTCTGGCACTATCAGTGGATTGTGCTGCACGATTTTCTGCGCCGCATTTTAGACACTAACCAGCTTGATGAGGTGCTGACCAACGGCAGGCAGTTCTATGACTTCCAGGATGAACCCTTCATTCCGGTTGAGTTTTCGGTGGCGGCTTATCGGTTGGGTCACAGCATGGTGCGATCGGTATATGCCTATAACCGAGTGTTCACGCTGCCTACCATTAACACAGACAGCAAATTCGACAATGCGACGCTTGATTTGCTGTTTGAATTTACCGCTAAATCGGGCAATCCAAGTTCGCCAGCGGGACTGATGCCGACCCTTCCCAGCAACTGGATTATTGACTGGCGGGGATTCTTTGAAATCGACGGTAGGGAAAAGGTTGGCTTTAGTCGCAAGTTAGATCCCTATCTTGCAAAGCCGCTGACGAATTTGCCCAACGTGCCGATGCCAAACTCTTTAGCGATTAGAAATCTGCTGCGGGGACAGAGTCTGGGGCTGCCTTCGGGTCAGGACGTTGCGAAACACATGGGATTTGAGCCGCTAGATCCGTCCGCAATTGCGGACTCTGGTTCAGATGGGATTGTGGCAGCGGAATTGGGTTCCTGACACCTGGTACCCTTACAGTCGTTTTAGAATGGGCCAGAAACGCATGTGAATCGTCCATGAGTCCGACTCCGCCCACCCGCCCA
>JAAUSG010000255.1 GCA_012034055.1 Leptolyngbyaceae cyanobacterium RU_5_1
CTTGCGTCTCCCTCACCCCCCTCATCTCCCCTCATCTCCCTCATCCCCATCCTCCCCATCCTCCTCCCCTCCGCTCTCTGGCAGCAGTAGAACTCGCTTGATGCTGCCTTTCTGGTCTGCAATGTTCTTCCAGTAATCGTGGTTGATGTAGTTCAAGGTTGCCGCTTGGCCACGAATGATGTCATCGGGTTGGAGCGCAAACAGAAGGCGAGGCGCGATCGCTTGCACCACAAACCTGTTCTGGGCATCCATTGCTCCGTAGATGTACCAGCCTGTGGTATTGAAGGGCGATCGCTCGATTTGGTGAGTGCTGGATGGAAAAACGCCATTTTTGTCAGCCACGACGGGAGGGACGTAAACCACCTCTTCAGCCCCATCGAAGTGTCCAGACGTGCGATTGTAATGCCGAATCCGAAATAGATCATGGCCCACTGGCTCCAGGATCATGACCAAGGCATAGAAGCGCCCGGTAATTTGGATTGGGTCACGGGTGATGTAGAGCGTGAGAGAGGGATTGGAGATTGGAGATTGGAGATTGGAGATTGGAGATTGGAGATTGAATCCTCTCCGCGTCCTCCCCCGCCGCCGCCTCTCCCCATCCCCGCATCTCCCCATCCCCCACCACAACTGGCTCTGGCAGCATCACCACCACATCATCCTCTGGTCTCGCTCCGGCAAGGGATTCGAGGGGATCGACGGTCTGCCAGTGGTTCAGCCGAACTGGATGCACGTTGCCTTGTCGCTCACTCACCTTCACCTGATCGATGAAGTGAACATCTTCGGTGACGAGCTGGACGTAGTTTTGAACGTCGGGAGTGTCGCTCCAACCTAACCAGACGGTTTGCCCGACTAAATCTCGGTGTGTCTCGTCGGCGTGGTAAACCTCAAACAGAACTTTGCGCGGAATGGGACGATCTGCTTGACTCGGCAGAATTAGGCGTCCCATCCAGGTTGCGATCGGCTGGTAGGGAGACGGGTTGTCGCTCGCTCTAACGCCAGGGGTCAGCGGTTGGATTAGATAATGGCTGGGCTGTTTGAACGTGGCTTGTTTGTACCGTTCGTAGTTGCTAATTTGGTCGCCACTGTCTGGATCGATGCCGGTTAGAGTCCAGTCTTTGAGTAGAATGCCGATCGCTAACTCCAGGGTGTGCTGCAAGTGAGTGCGCCCATCGGGTAAGCGCGTCTCTGCCCAAAACGGACCGCCAGCGCCGTTATGCCCAACGGAACCCAACGAGAGGAAGCTAATTCTGCCTCTGCGTTTGGCGCGATTCCAGTAGGAGAGAAAATAGAGCGCCCAGCGATCGGGAAATAGGAGTGGACCCAATTTTTCGACCACATCCTGCTTGCCAACCAGGTGGTAAAGCTGCTCAACGTCCATCTCCCCGGTGTTACCGCTGATCACTCCGGAGATGGAGATCACCTCAATTGGCGCACCCGTGGCTCGTTGCAAAAAGGGCACCACTCCGATCGCCATTTGTGCGCCACCGCTAAAGCCAATCAGCGTAATCGGCGTTTTGCGATCGCAGGAGTATCCGTAACTGAGCAGGCAATCGTACAGCACTTGGGCCAGTCCCTGATTTTGCAGCGGACCATAGCGGGGATCTGCTGAAACGGCAACAGCGACCACATTCCGAATATTAATGAACACCCCCAGGGGATGATTGGGATTGCTGAGGACGGCGGCGTCGATCGCCCGCCACAGGAATGCTAAGGGTCGATTTTCGGTCAAGGGGCGGTTGATCACCGAATAGGGCATGATCCCTTTCAAAATCAGGATGTTGTCAGGGAGCGCTTCCGCCAGTTCATTCAGGAAATTATCGACTTCAGCCAGGTAGGCAAAGGTGCCCTGATTGATGCCATCCAAATAGAGCACATAGCGAACAATGTTCGTGCGGTCTGAAATCTCCTCCACCAGGCTGCCGTGGTACTCAATCTTTTCATCGCCGTACCAGCCTGCCCACCAGCTCAACGCCTCCAACGGGGTGAGCACGATCGCAAAGCCGATCGCCAGCAGGCTAACACTGATCAAGTCCATGATCACCCGATAGGTTGTACTCAGCGTGGCGTACCAGATGCCGACGTTGTTTTGCAGCGCTGCAGAGACTGAAATCACAATGCTGAACGCAACCAGGGCGATCGCCAACAGCTTGACTGGTGTCGGAATCTTGCTCGGCTTCGTGACGGGTTGGCTCACCGACTGAATCCAGCCTGGCAGATTGGCCAGTCTGGACGTGGGCTGCCAGGCGGACATCACCAGTTCTGCCAGCTCTTCGCGATCGGACACCAACCGGGTGCCAGCAACCAGGTTCATCAGCGCCTGCCCCAGCGTGGTGACCGGCCGCCCAACCGTGCGCTGCAGCAGTTGCAACATCACCCATCCCAACCCTGTACAGGCCAACGTCGTCCAGATGCCAAAGCCAGTCAGGGCGTTAAATCCAATCACGATCGCCAGCAAACTCCAGATCGACAGCAGCACCGAAATCGGAATGCCAATATGGGGCAGGGCCACCAGAAACCCAAAAATCTGCGGCGTGTAGCTTAATCCCAAGGTGCGACCAATGGTGAGCAAATCAGGGTCGGCCCGAAACCCAAAGTGGCTGACCAACCAGATACTGACGGCCCAAAAGACATAGGTGCAGGCAAACAAAATCGTGGCGACCAGAAGGCTGAACACAAACCGGACTGGCTTCACCCGGTTGACAAATAACACAATGCACTGCCCGATCGTCTGAGATAGACCCGCTGCCAGCACCACTACCAGGGCAACAATCTCGCCACGCGGCACCGTGTTGATTTGTTGAAAGACTTCGGGCTGTAACGCCAGTGCTCCAGACACCAACTCCCAAAATTTGTTCAACGCCATCTCCTTTGTGCATAAACTTGGCTTAAGGAGATTTCTAGCAAACAAAATATCTGTAAGGGCAGGTTTGGCATTAAAGCGATCGGCTTGATGCAGAGACTCTAGCAAAACCTGCCCCTACCAAACGGTATGTTTCCTCTCAGAAATCTCCTAAGCACCATAGGTATAGTAAATCAAAGGATTAGGGTTACCTCACAATGCTCTCCAGCGGCAGAAGGATATGGAATGTGCTGCCCTGACAAACGTGCTTTCTGCCCAGATTTTGCCGTTGTGTTGTTCAACGATGTTGCGGCAGATAGCGAGTTCGAGTCTGGTGCCACCTTTTTTGTGCGAAATTCAAACTCCTGATTATGGACTGATTCAGTTTCTAACGCATGTTGAATTGCTTCTTCATCATGTTCCGGTGAAATTCCAAGTTCAAGTCAGAAATGGTTTTACCAATGATTTCTTCTGAATAGCGAACGCCATCCCCGACCCTCTCTCCCGATCGCACCGCTAATGCGTTTGCGGACGGATATTCAGTGATCGGCTACTCCCTTCGACGCAAAGCTGAGGTTGATGCTGATCTGCAAATCCGGCAACAGCGTGCTGCTGAAGTACGCCAGGAAAATGAGCGTCGCTTAATCCGATTGGGATCAGAGAGCGCCTTATAACAAGGACTACTCAACAAGGATTGGGTTGAATGATTTGCCTCTGCGTTAGTCTTAACTACGACGATAGATAAGTGTAGCGGCTGAGGCTGTTCGTAGTTTTGCAGCAGCAGTTGAGACTCTTGCAGCGTGATCCGCTTTTCCTGCAGGGCGTGTTCGGTTTGCTGACGGATGCTTTCAACCAAGTCTTCGGAATCGTACTGGACGTAGCCAAGTACCTCCGTCATGGTGTCCCCCTTAACCACATGGTCGATGTGATAGCCCTTGGGGGTCAGGGTGATGTGAACCGCATTGGTGTCGCCGAAGAGGTTGTGCAGATTGCCCATGATTTCCTGGTAGGCACCGCCGAGGAAGACGCCGAGGTAGTAGGGTTCGTAGGAGGGTGAGGGGAATGGCGTAGAGACGCGTTCGCGTAGCGTGTCCGCAGGACTCTTAATCGCATCTCTACGGGAGGAATTAATCGCGTTTGTACGGGAAGTAGAGTTTTCCCCATTCCCCATTCCCCATTCCCCATTCCCCAGTTTCGGAATCAACGGGTGCAGTTCCAGGACATGCTTCACATCGCGCAGGTCGATGAACTGATCAATTTTGCCATCGCTGTCGCAGGTGAGGTCTGCCAGAGTGCCCCGTTTGGTGGGTTCTTCGTCGAGGCGGTGGATGGGCATGATTGGGAAAAGCTGGTCGATCGCCCAACTGTCCGGTGCCGACTGAAACACGGACAGGTTGATGTAGTAGATCGATGCCATGATTTGTTCCAGATCTTCCAAATCATCTGGTACGTAATCTTGCTGACGGGCAATTTCCAGGATTTTTTCGCAGCACACCCAGTAGAGCCGTTCGGCCCGCGCTCGTTCGGGCAGGCTGAGATAGCCGAAGTTGAATAGGCTGGTGGCTTCTTCTTTGAATTGGGCGGCGTCGTGGAAGGCTTCCTGGTAATTCTCGACGGTGATCGAGTGGTAGGTTTCGTAGAGGTTGCGGATGATCAGATGCTCTTTCTCCTGCAAAGGTTCGGGGGAACCGGAGGGCACATCGCTGGTGCCCAGCACATCGAAGACGAGGACGGATTGGTGGGCCGCGATCGCCCGTCCACTTTCGCTAATCAGGGTGGGCACGGGCAGGTTTCGTTCGGCACAGGCTTCTTTGACCTCGGCAACCAGGTCGTTGGCGTAGTTCTGAACGTTGTAGTTTTTGGAGGCGTAGAAGTTGGTTTTGGAGCGTCGTAGTCCACACCCAGTCCGCCGCCCACATCCAGATAGCGCATATCCGCGCCCAGCTTGGCCAGTTCGACGTAAATTTGGCTGGCTTCGCGGATGGCGTCTTTAATCACGGAAATGGATGAGATTTGAGAGCCGATGTGGTAGTGCAGCAGTTGCAGGGAGTCGAGCAAATCGGCTGATTGCAGCAGTTCGACGGTGTGCAGGATTTCGGGGATGGTGAGTCCGAATTTGGCGCGATCGCCTGCTGAGATTCCCCAGCGTCCCATGCCCTTCGTGCTTAACTTGGACCGCACCCCGACAATCGGACGAATGCCTAGTTTGCGGCTGGCTTCAATCACCAGCGGCACTTCTTCAATTTGCTCCAGGACAATGATCGCAATCTTGCCCAGTTGTTGGGCCAGGATTGCCATTTCAATGTATTCCCGGTCCTTGTAGCCATTGCAAATCAGCAACGCTCCGGGTGTCTTCAAGGTTGCCAGAGCAATCATCAGCTCCGGTTTAGACCCCGCTTCCAGCCCGAACTGGTAAGGCTTGCCAAACTTGACGAGGGCTTCTACCAGGTGGCGCTGCTGATTGCACTTGACCGGAAAAACACCCCGATATTCGCCGTTGTAGTTGTAGCGAGCGATCGCCTTGGCAAAGGCCGCATTCAAGCGCTCAATCCGGTCTGCCAGAATGTCCGAGAAGCGAATCAACAGCGGCAAACTCAGATTGCGCAGCTTGAGGGCATTGACCAGCTCAAATAAATCCAGCGAACCACCGCGATCGCCCTGAGGAGAAACCGTCACATGCCCGGCCGCGTTGATTGAGAAGTACGGCTCCCCCCACCCTGTGATCCGGTAAAGTTCCTCGCTGTCTTCAATCGTCCAAGTCTTCTGGGAACTGGACGCGATCGACGGGGCTTGACGACTCTCATGCTCAACCGTTTTTGCTGACTCCTGGACTTCGCTTGGGTAGATTGATCCAGTAACGGCTTTTCAGCGTCAGCATTTGTTGCAGTCGAGCGCCCTGCCATCGTCACCTACCTCACATAATCTATTTCAGACCTGTCAGTCTATCGCATCTCTATCCGGATTGGCGTCAGCCAGAACACGATGCTCCCTGGGCAAATTGCCTTCGCCCAAAATATCCTTTATCCTGCCTCCTGCCCGGCGGGAGACATGGGTTTGACAGCCGCCGTCTCAGTCTGCGGTGATTCAGGTTCACCAGCGGGTTTGGCGTCGGGAACACTGGCTTTGGGTGCTCCTGACGCCTGAGTCGGGGCAGCACTGACTTTTGCAGGCTGTGGCTGCGGTTTGGACTGCTCTTCGATGCCAAGCTGTCCCTTCGCTGTAGAAAGTGCCAAAGCCACGCCAGTCTGTCCAGCAGAGAGCAGCGACTTGCCCGTTTCAGTTAAGGTTTCACTTAGGAAAGTACTGGTGCTAGCAGCTTCCTCGCCATGTTCAGCCCTACTTTCAGCCTTGCTTTGAACGGTGCTAATCCAGGTGCGAGTATCCTGCCCAGTGTGATAAGACTTCTTCCAAAACCAGTCACCCGCGACTAAACCCAGGCACAGCACCAGCCATAACAATTGCCCCGTCTCCTTCAGAATCGTCCAGGTGAGGGTGAGCGTTTGCTGGTAAGTGGCGGCCGTAGCCGGACTGGAAATCACCTGCCAGAGCTTATTAACCTGAGATTGAATCCGATTATTCATTGAATTGTTCCTCCCGCGCGATCGCGCCTATGGGCATCAGCATTTCTAAGCCTAACGCTTTCGCCCAAAATTCATCCTGAACGACTACTCGATACAATAAGGAAACCTTTTCGGTACGCGCCCATGACTGCTCCTTCGGAACTCGACACCGCCCCTCAACCGGATTTGCAGGCTAATCAGGACAGTGCATCTCCTGACAGCATCCCGGCAACCCCGGCATCCCCTGCGATCGCTGTAGACAACGACCTGCCCGACGACCTGCCCGACGATGTAGAAATGTCGCTGTTCGACCACCTGGAAGAACTGCGCCAGCGGATTTTTTATGCCCTGATTGCGGTTGGAGTCGGTGCGATCGCCTGCTTTGTCGTCGTCAAGCCGATCGTGCGGTTGTTGGAAGTTCCAGCACAAGGCGTCAAATTCCTCCAGCTTGCCCCAGGCGAATACTTCTTCGTCTCGCTCAAAGTTGCCGCCTACAGTGGCATCCTGGTCGCTAGTCCAGTCATCCTCTATCAAATCATCGCCTTTGTCTTGCCAGGGTTGACCCGTCGCGAACAGCGGCTGCTGGGTCCAATCGTCTTCGGTTCCAGCCTGTTGTTCGTTGCTGGATTAGCCTTTGCCTACATTGCCCTGATTCCGGCAGCCCTGAAATTCTTCATCAGCTACGGTGCCGATGTGGTCGAACAAGCCTGGTCGATTGAGCGCTACTTTGACTTTGTGTTGCTGCTCATGCTCAGTACCGGTTTGGCCTTTCAGGTGCCGATCATTCAAGCCTTGCTGGGGCTATTGAGTATCGTCTCCTCCAAACAAATGCTCTCTGGCTGGCGCTACATTCTGCTGGCAGCAGCCGTTGCCGGTGCAGTCCTTACCCCGTCCACCGATCCCCTGACGCAGAGCCTGCTCGGAGGAGCAATCCTGGCCCTGTATTTTGGTGGAATCGGCTTAGTAACGCTGCTGGGTAAATGATGCCTATGACCGCCTATACGATTGACTTGAATCCAGTGATTCAAATGACCGATGAGCAGTTCTACCAGCTTTGTCGGGCAAATCCTGACCTCAAATTTGAGCGTAACGCCAAGGGAGAGCTGATCATCATGGCACCGACGGGTGGAGAGACGGGTAGAGACAACTTTGAAATCTCGGCGGACTTTGCGATTGGAATCGGCA
>JAAUSG010000256.1 GCA_012034055.1 Leptolyngbyaceae cyanobacterium RU_5_1
GATCGATCGCCTGCACCTGTTTGGTTTCCGCCGCGGGTTCAGTTCCGCACCCGGTTCTGCACCACGCTGGTAGCGACTGATCGGGACGGTGCCTGCTAATAATGTCGTTGCCAGGGGAGCAAGACTGAAGAAAAACGGCAGTTCTTCCCGGATGTTGTACTGGATGCCGGTTTCGCCCAGGTGGACAGCCCAGAGCGGTCGGGTGATGAAGCGATCGCTGGGATCGTTAGCAGCCGCACTGTGCTTGTGGGACAATTCGTTGCCAACGGCCAGGTGCAGACCGGGAAAGGCTTGCTCAAAGTCGGCGGCGAACTGCTGCAGGGACGCGATTTCTTCGGATTCTCCGACCACCGCGGCCGAGAGCTGGCGGGTTTTGGGTGTCAGGAAAGCGGTGATCCGCTGAATTTCGGGGATGGACTCTGTGAGCGTGGTCTCGACCAGCCCAGTCTGGTTCATCTGCCGTTGCAGGTCGATTTGGACGGTGACTGGGAAGATCAAGGTTTGCGGATAGAGCAACTGCCCCTGGCTGTTCCGGAGGGTGAGCGGGATTGACTGGGTGGCGGCGATCGGGGGCACGATCAGCGGTTTGCCCGACGCTAGCAGACCGGATGTGGTGGCGATCGCGACGGCAACATCGGCGATGGGTACCTGGGGGGGTGTTTCGTCCCGCTTGTTTGAGCACCTCCGCAAACCGGGTGGACAGCGTGTACAGGGTTTCATTCGGGCGGGTTTTCAGCCTGGCGTCAATCAGAAGTTGCCAGTCGGCGGTGTTCAGGGCGGGGGAACTGTGGCTACTCAGATCTGCGGACTGCACACCATCTGGAAAGATGAATTGTTCGCTGACGATTAACCCGTGCAAGCTCTGGTTGGCGATCGCGACTTCGGCGATGCTAATGTGTCCGGTCGTCAGGGCCGATTGCAGGCTGGACGTAACTTGGGCCAGGGTGGCGTTGGCCGGAGTGGTGATCACGGCAGGCAAGCCAGTTGTGATCGTCGCCAGATCGGGAATCACGAGTTGGATAGTCGGGTTGAGGGCGATCGCGGCGTTCTGAGTGGCAATTTCGGCAACGGTGAGATTTTGATCCGCATCCACTGCCAACGGTTGATCCGCATCCGCTGCCAACCGCTTTTGCTGAATCCGTTCCAGGGTATCTCCGTCGTCTGTGCGGTAATCCACCAATCGCTTCAACAACACGCCTTTCACTAGCAAATCGGTGACATCCTGTGCTGCCAGGACAACAGATTCAATCGTCTCTTGCAGCAGGGTTCCGAGGCGATCGCTGGCTCCCTGGGATGCCAACACGATGTCGAGAATATCGAGAATGTCGCGGTTGGCAGTAGTGGCCAGGGTGGTTAGCGTATCGTTGGCTTTAATGGTATATTCCAGGATGCCGATCGCAATCTTGACATTAGGCACCAATAAATCCGTTGCAGTGGCTTGAGTGATGCTAATTTGTTGCAGGGAAATGCGGCGGAAGGTGTCGTTGGCTTTGACGGTGTAGGCATGGGTGGTAGTGATCGGAATGATTCTATCCGGTTTGAGAATCACTGTGTCCGCATTGTTGGCGGCGATGTACTTGAGGTGATCGATCAAGCGGGGCGCGATTTGAGCGGCTGTCAACTCTGCCGTTTGGATTTCCGCTCTGGCGATCGCGGCTAAACTTTGCGTCGCTTCTGTTGTCGTCACCTTGTGGTCGATCGGAATGGACAACAGCGTCCTGGGAACAAACAGATTGGGGAGTTGCTGGTTCGCTTCGGTCAGGGTTTTGAGGCTGACGTGGTAGGTGTCGCTGAGTGCTTGCAATTTATTGCCCGTCGTTACCGAATGATGGAACGGCTGCAACTGCGCCAGCGTGGACAGGTAGCGGTAGGCTGATTCGACAAAATCCGTCAGCCATTGTTTCGCCGCTCCCTGGAAGATACCCGTTGTACCGGGCAGTCCCTGGGGCAACACGGAGGTTTGCACGGTAAAGCCGACATCCGGCTGGTGAATCTGGTAATAGACCTGTTCATAGGTGGCACGAGCGGTGCGGATGTTTTCCAGGGTCGTATCCAGGCTCTGGCCGCCGACTGCCAGATAACGAGTTTGATCAAACAGCAGTTCCAAATTGAGGTAGGGCGGCAGATTGTCAGCCTTACGGGTGAAAGTGTAGCTTTCAGCAACGGAGGGCCACTGGTTAATGCCGAGCAGGCGATCGCAGTAGCGGAGGGCAACGGTCTTGGGCTGGGCTGTTTTGCCGAGTTGATTGCCGTACACATCCTGCCAGAGAAACTGTAGCGTTGCCTGCTGACCAATACCCGCATAGGGATTCGCGATCGCCAGGGGCAGATTTGGTTTGTCGGTCATGCCGCGATCGACGGCAAAAGCATTAATCGGCACCACCCGCTCATAACTCCAGCGATCGTCGTCTGCCGTGGTGGTGGGATCATCGGCGATCGGGCCGATCGGCAATCCTTCCTGACTTTCGTAAAAGACATTGGGCGTGAGCTGCACCTGATAGTTGAGCAAATGATAGAGGGACTGCAAATGATAGAGGGACTGCAAATCATCCTCGGCGGTGCCGTCGTCCTTCGCTTCAACCCGTGGCCGTTCCAACCGGAAGCCGACATTTCCGGGGGGGATGTGCAACACTTTTTCCATATCAGGGGCTTCGACGTAGAGCGCACCCATGCTTAGGTCAACGGTTTGCCAGAGGGACAGACAGTTGTGGAACGGCATGGCCAGGGGGGGGTGGAGTATTCGGTCCCTGGGGCAGGATGAGCAGGGTGAGGGAGGCGGTTTGGCCATCCGTAAAGATCGTCTCTGGCAGTCCGGTGGGATTGTCTGATTGGCCCTCAGCGTAACGCAGATAGTAGCCGCCCGAATTCACGGTGCTGCACTCCCAGATCAGTTGGATCAGGTTGACTGTTTCGGATAGGGAGGCGTAGTAGAGTTCGCGATTCGGTTGACGGGTGCGATCGCGTCCATTGCCATCATCATCGCCGTTGGCGGCGCGTTGCTTTCGGTGGATAGATTGGTCTTCAGCAGGACGCACTCGCGGGGAATCTGGTTGGTGAGACCGTCACTATCCGACCCATACAGCAGGTACAGGCGCGGCGGTGTGGAGCTGGTGCGGCGGTGGGACCAGACCTCTTCCAGCAGGTTTTTGTCCGCCTCATTGGTGCCAACCAGCACGTAAGTTGTCTTCAGGAAATCCGTGCTGTTGGGTTCCGGCACACGGCGCACCGTGACTTTCACCGTCGTCGCCCAGGTGTAATTCGTTAAGCGCCGAATATCGTCTGGTTTTAGTTCTGTGCGATCGCCGCTGGATTCCCCATAGTTAAGCGTCAGTCTGACGCCCGCATCGCCTTTGGTATACAAATAGTTCTGTAGCGCGTCCGGCAATTCCAGCAGGAGCGCAGGTGCGGACTGGAGCGTGGACTGCCACTGGGTGTGCTGGCGCAGGTTAAAGCGGCGTGGCTCGTTGGTGTAAAACGGCAGCAACTCCGGAATCGGGGAGGGTAGCTGATTCTCCGGCTGGTTCAGATTTTTGAACTGACGAATCTGCGTCGCTGGCAGGAGATTGTCCCAGGTTTTCAAGGCAGCATCGTTGTTGAATTTCACCCATACCCGCTCCTGAATCAGGCTGTCCGGTCGCTTCAAGGTAATTTTGAAATCCGCGATCGCCGCATCTGCAATCGGCGTCTCCGCGATCGCCAATACCTCAAACTGCTGTTGGGTGCGCTCATAGAGCGGCGTACTGAGGGTCGAGTTGCGCGTTGGTAGTCGTAACCCGTGCAGCAGGAAGCGGGATGCCGCACCCGCCAGATGACTGAACGTGCCATTTGTATGCAGGGCATCCAGCAAGTCGGGCAGATGAATCTGTCCAGGATTGTCTTTCACATAATCGATCGCGCTTTGAATCGAGGCACGAATGAGCAGCGCAAAGTAATCCGTGAAGATTAGGGCGGCCACGGATTCAGGTTCAGTCGGGCCCGAGAGCGGCGCGATCGGTTCGGCGGTGCTGCCGTGGCTGACTTTGAGCCGCTGGAAGTACTCGTTGAGATAGGCTTGATCATCGATGCTCAGTTGATGACTGTCGAAGAAACGCTCTGTGGTGCTGGTGTCGTTAAACTGCATCGACAGTTGCGGAAACATGGGGAAAATGCTGGCGCTGACATCGCTGCTGCGGTTGGCAATGTTGAAGCTGAAGTTTTGCTTTAAGAAGGCAGTCAGATTGGCAAAATTGAAGCGTGCGCGGGGATCGTCGTGGCGATTTACAAACTTCTCGTACAGGTCTTCCAGGTCTGCAAGCTGGATAGGCTGGGTGTTGATCGTGATGGTGCGATCGGCGTCGGTAATCGTGCGACCCGGTTCAATCGGCGGCACATAGTAGGCATAAATTGCCCAGGCCAGTAAGCCTGCGGACAGGCGGCTGAAGTCTTTGCGATCGTCGGGATTGTCGGTCTCTGCGGCTACGGCTGCAAAGGCTGTTGGCGGGGTGCCCACCTCTGGCATCGCATTCTCAATGAACAACAGTGCAATGCCATTAATACCGCCGTTGCTACGGGTGATCGCAGGTTGGAAGTACAGGTCGATGGGTTCTGGTTGCGTCCAGATGGCGATCGCTTGCCAGCTCAGGGGCGTCCCCGCAGATTTGGGCGGCACTTTCAGGGTGGCTAACCGCTCACTCAGCGATCGGGGTGTCTCTGTCGTGGCGTCCGTGACCATCATGGCGATCGCTGCCGTCTCCAGCACCGCAAACTCTCGCATTGCCGCCGTCCGCGCCCCGCACTTTCCAGGGGGGGGTGCGCTTCGACCCCAGCTTAAAGCTCTGGGTCAGGGTAAGGTTAAACGAAAAGCGAATGCGGACGAACAAAATTTTGATTGAGGCCCGCACCGAAACTTGAGCGGTCAGGGTGAGGAAAATCGGCTCATAAGCCTCCACCACAAACAGCACCATCACCTTGACGACCACTTCCACTTCCACCTGGATGACGCTGAAATCCACTACGCCGTAGAGTCGTCCGACAATGCCGATACCGCCCTGAATCTTGTAGTAATCGTCACTGGCTACGGTTGGGCTATCCGGGTTAAAGCGGGCAATCACGCCCTGCAAAATCCCGACAATTGAAATACTCAGTTCAGCTTTCAGGAAACCCTTGTTGATGCTTTTACCCAGCCCGATCGCCAGTCCCAGCCCAAACTCAATCACTGGATTGAATTTGCCATTCGTAATCACCGGGACGCTGGTAGCGGTTTCGGCACTCAGCTTATTGAAGTAGAAACCGCCAAACCCGATGAAGGGAAAGACTTGGACACAGAACGATCGACTGAAGTCGCCGCGCCAGGGGAAGCCAAAGTCCAGTTTGAAGTCGCCATTGGTGTAGATATCCACGACGACGATCGGCAGCGTCACCGAAACCGCCCCAAATTCAAGTTGCCGCATGGCATCAGGCAAGACCAATTCGATGTGATAGACGCCGATCGTGTCGCTGATGCGGCGGTAGAGAATTTCAAACACCAGCCCGGCAAAAATCTTGGCCTTCGCACCGTAGAGCGAAATGCGTACCCCATAAATCAGCGGATCGTTGAACACCAGACTCATATCGAGCGTGTCGAGCAGCGAAAACTGCGCCGCCAGCAGTAAGTTGCTCTCCGGGTTGAATTGCAGCGAAGCTGGACTGAGCTTCTCGATATCCGTCCGGGACACAGGCGCAGGTGGTAGTTGACGCTGGATCTCGTCCAGCATCCCACGGGCATCCGGATCAAGTGGATTCAGCTTGCGGACCGCAGGCGGTAATGGCAAAAATCCTTGCTTCAATGCTGCCATTACCAATGTGATGTTTTCCAGTTGGCCGAGAGCTTTCGGGTCAAAGGAGACGCGCTGACCCACGGCCAGAAACTGCAAATCAAAGATCGTCGCACCCTGACTGGGAATGGCTGGCGGCGGTTCATTCACCGGATCCCAACCCATGCGTTTGGGACTTTGTCCAAGAATGCTGGCCGTGAGCACAATGTTGACCGCTTTAGGTTGAGTTGTAGTTGCGCCTTGATAGGACAAGCCGATTTCAGAAATGGTGACTAAACTGAGGAATGAGTAGGTTTTTTGATAGTAGAAACTAAAGTTTTTCCGGGTCAGATCAATAACGAATTTCTTATCTCTATCGAGCTTTACTTCGAGTTCATTGAGTTTATCCCAGGGTGAGTCGAGTTGAAAATCATCCACACCTGGGTCAATCAAATTGACAAAGAAGGTCAGCAGTTTACCAAAGTTGAGTGTGCCCTCTCCACTTAGCTCAATAATTTTCGATTGATTGGCGGTTGCTCGATAGGTTGCCGTGAGCGTTAATCTGCGATCGATTTGTAGTTCAAAGGCGAGGGCAGTCGTGTTAGCTGGTGGCGTTGGGTTTTGACGATTGGGTGGTGGTGGAGTAGATTTCGCAAACGCATACCTTACAGATACTTTCAGAGCATCGAGCAGGGTGACAGATGCTGCAATGCTTCCAGCGAGATCAGGCTTATCAACTGGTTTGGTTGCGGGTGAGTATTTCTGGATATTGACAGCGGCTTGAACCGTAATCGGGTCTGCCGCGATCGCAAAACTCCAGGTCGCCTCCCCATTAAACGTATAGCTCGATTGGGTAACTTGCGCGACCGTTGCTTGCGTGATGCTGACGGACAGATTGGTGATACTCAGCGATCGCAATTGGAAGTCATCATTGAGTTCTTCATTGAAGATTTTGCGCACCAGATTCGACAGAATAATTTCCTTAGCCTGCGCATTGAACGTCCACTGGCTGGTGGGGGGTTGTCCAACCAGGCGGCTAACGCGGCGATCGACCGTGACGCTAAACAGTCGGTCAAACAGCAGAAACAGTCCCACAAAGTTGACCGAGGCTTCGTTGGGGGCGGAACTGAAGCTGAACTGCAACTTTTCAATCGCGATCGTGCCCAGTTCGTCGATGTTGAGTGACCAGACATCCTCGATCGCCGCTGCAAACCGATAGACTTTGTGGGTCGGGCGCAGCTCGACGTCGAGCTGGGTAATCGCCAGTTCGCGCATGGAGTCAATCGGGAGCGCTTCCGACATCAGCTCTTCTAACAGTGCCACGACCAGCAACCGCTGTCCCTTCAGCATTCCCCCTTTGAGGATGGTCACCCCTTTCTCCTGAAATTGAAGCAGATGCAGTTTTACGGGACTACCCGCAACGGTCAGTTCTGCGACAACGCCAAAGGTAAGGGACGGTTTTGCTTGCAGGTTTGTCATGATGGGTTTCCCAAAGCTGAATGAGAAGGGGTGGCACTGAAATCAGCGATTGCAGGTTCGGTTGCGCAATCGCGCAACCGAACCTGCAACGTTTCATTGTGGCGAAAGACATTAAAGAGGGTGCTCCGTTGTTGCATTGACGCCGGGGGACTTCCCCCCCAGACCCCCGCCTTGTGGGGTTCTAAC
>JAAUSG010000038.1 GCA_012034055.1 Leptolyngbyaceae cyanobacterium RU_5_1
GGAGGACGGAGGGAGGGAGGACGGGGACGGAGGACGGGGACTAAATGGAATTCCTCATTCCTCCGCCCTCGTTCCTCCGTCCTCCGAATTGATGCTTGTCTCTGGCTATTCCGGGATTGGCAAGTCGGCGTTGGTTCGGGAAGTGTATAAACCCATGACGCAAAAGCGGGGATATTTCATCGCTGGCAAGTTCGACCAGTTTCAGCGAGATATTCCCTATGATTCATTGGTGCAGGCGTTTCGATCGCTAATGCGGCAACTGTTGACTGAGAGGGACGATCGCATTCAGGCGTGGCGTGAACAGCTCCTGTCCGCACTGGAAGACAATGGGCAGGTGATGATTGAGGTGATCCCGGAACTGGAACTGATTATTGGTTCCCAAACGGCGGTGTCAGAGGCGGCTCCGGTGGAAGCTCAAAACCGTTTCAATCGAGTCTTTCAGCAGTTTATTCACGTTTTTACTCAGTCAGATCATCCGCTGGTGCTGTTCCTGGATGATTTGCAGTGGGCGGATCGAGCGTCTTTGCAGTTATTAGAACGATTGTTGACAAGCAATAGCCAATACTTGTTTGTGATTGGGGCGTATCGCGATAATGAAGTTGATTTGACTCATCCGCTGATCACAACGTTGGATGCGATTCGCCGTGAAGGTGGACGGGTTCATGCGATTCAGTTGGGGCCGCTGGAATTGTCGGAAGTGAATCAGTTGGTGGCTGACATGCTCACCTGCGATCGCGCCTCTGCCCTTCCTCTGGCTGAATTAGTGGTTGCCAAAACCAACGGCAACCCGTTCTTTGTGAATGAATTTTTGAAATCGCTTGATCGTGAAGGGTTGTTGGCTTTCAGCAGGCAACAACGACGATGGCAATGGGATATTGAGCAGATTCGGTTCCATCAAATTACTGACAACGTGGTGGAGCTGATCACGAGCCAGGTGCAAACGCTGCACCTGGACACCAAGCGACTATTGCAACAGGCGGCCTGCATTGGCAACCAGTTTGACTTGCAAACCCTGGCGATCGTCTGCGAACAGCCCGTTCGAGAAACGGCTGTGGCATTGTGGCCCGCGATCGCTGAAGGGTTGATCATCCCACTCAGTGACACCTATAAACTGGTTGAACTTGAAGTGGAGGGATTGGGGCAGGCGGTCAGGGCGAATTATCAGTTTGCCCACGATCGCATCCAGCAAGCCGTTTACTCCCTGATGGCGATCGCCCAACAGCAGCAATTGCACCTACAGATTGGGAAACTGTTGCTGCAAAACACGCCTGTGGACAAACGGGAGCAATCCATTTTTGATATTGTCAACCATCTCAACCAGGGCCAATCCCACATTCAGGCAGCGACTGAACGGGTTGAACTGGCTCAACTCAATCTGGTTGCGGGGAAGAAAGCCAAAGCATCGGCCGCATACCAGGCAGCCCTCGCCCATTTGCAAACAGGGCTGAACCTGCTGGAACAAGCGAGTTGGCAAACCGAGTATGACCTGACCTTAGAACTCCACGTTGAAGCAGCAACAGCCGCTTACCTGAGTGCTGATTTTGAGTCCACCGATCGCCTCACTGAAGTGGTTTTACAACACGCCAACAGCTTGCTTGATCAAGTGAAAGTGTATGAGGTGCAGATTCAGGCGTATACAGCCCAGGCGAGGCTGGCAGATGCGGTTGGTACTGCCTGCCAGATATTGAATTTACTGGGGATTCAGTTTCCGGAGCAACCCACCCAAACGGATATTGCCCAAACGCTTCAGGAAACCCAGGCATTACTGGTTAATCGGTCGATTGAGTCCCTCGTCCAGTTACCGGACATGACCGATCCGCAAACCCTCGCAGCCATGCGGATTATTACGAGTGTGGCTTCAGCGGCATACTTCGCCTTTCCACCACTCTTTCCGCTGATGGTCTTTGAAATGGTGAGGTTGTCGATTCAGCAGGGCAATACGCCAGAATCGGTGTATAGCTATGGGTGGTATGGGTTGATTCTGTGCGCGATCGCCAATCAGATTGAACAAGGCTATCAGTTCGGTGAGTTAGCGCTGCGCCTGTTGGAGAATAGCCTGCATACCCATACACGAGCCAAGGCATTACTGATTGTCAACGCCTATGTGTTGCACTGGAAATACCCGATTCAATCCACCTCACCCACCTTACAGTCTGCCTTCCAAATTGGCATGAGCAACGGGGATGTTGAATATGCGGGTTATGCAGCCGGTGTGTATACCTACAATTGCTATTTAACGGGTCAGAACCTGACTGAACTAAAGGAAATTGTCGGGGCGTATTGTGAGGCGATCGCCCAAGTCAAACAAGATTCAGCCCTGAGCTATTGTCAAATTTTTTATCAAGCCGTTTTGAATTTACTGGATCAAGTTGATCATCCATGTCAGTTGATTGGCAAAGCTTATGATGAATCCAGTCGTTTGCCAGTTCAACTTCAAATCAACGATCGCCCTGCTATTTTTTATGTTTACTTCAACAAACTGATTCTTTGCTATTTGTTTTCCGATTTCTCCGCTGCATTAGAGAATGCCAATCAGGCAGCTCACTATCTAGATGGTGTTGCCGCTCTCATTCCCGCTTCCTTCTTTCACTTTTATGATGCGTTGATTTGTCTGGCATTGTTACTAGATGAACAATTGGATGCTGAAACGCCGGAATATACTCAGTTGCTCACACGAGTCAGTGATAATCACGCCAAACTACAGCACTGGGCCAGTCATGCGCCAGAAAACTATTTGCATAAGGTCCACATGATCGACGCCGAATGGGCCCGCTTGCAGCAACGATACGGTGATGCCAGGGAACATTACGATCAGGCGATTAGTTTGGCTCAAACGCATGGCTACCCGAATGAAGCGGCGATCGCGTCTGAACTGGCGGCCCGGTTTTACATGGCCAGAAACCAACCTCGGCAAGCCGCTCTCTACCTCCACGATGCCCACTATGCCTATCAACAGTGGGGCGCGATCGCCAAAACCAGAGACTTAGAAACTCGGTATCCAGATTACTTCGGTCGCTCATCTGGAAAACCTGGCTCAACATTCAACCTGACCACCTATCGACAGCAACAGACGGCCTCTGAAGGACTGGATTTGAGCAGCGTCCTCAAGGCCTCTCAAGCCCTCTCCGGCGAGATTGTTCTAGACAATCTACTGCGAACGCTGATGCAGCTCGTGATCGAAAATGCGGGTGCTCAAAAAGGGTTCTTGATCCTGAATCGAAACGGCAACTGGGTAATTGAAGCAGAAGGAAGTGTGGACTGCGAGGAAGTGACCATCTTGCGATCGCTGCCCATCGACCGCTTAGACGCGGAACAAATTCCGCTGCTTTCAACGGCGATCGTCAACTATGTTGCTCGCACTCAAGAAAGCCTTGTCTTGAACGATGCCACCACCCATGACTCGTTCGCCAGCGATCCCTACATCGCCGCCCTCCATCCTCAATCGATCCTCTGCACTCCCCTACTGCATCAAGGTAAACTGAGCGGCATTCTCTATTTAGAAAACAACCTGATTACCAATGCGTTTACCAGCAATCGCCTGGAAGTCTTGCGAATCATTGCATCCCAAGCCGCAATTTCCCTGGAAAACGCCCTCCTCTATCGCACCCTGGAACAGAAAGTGGCAGAGCGTACGGCTCAATTGGCACAGGCAAACCAGGAAATCACCTTGCTCAATCAGCAGCTCCAATCCGAAAACCTGCGCCTCAGTGCCGAGCTAGACGTTACCCGGCGGCTTCAGCAAATGATCCTGCCCAAAGAGGAAGAACTGAACCAGATTCCAGACTTGGACATTGCCGGATTCATGGAACCAGCCGATGAAGTCGGTGGCGACTATTATGACGTGCTGCATCAGAATGGGCTGGTCAAAATTGGAATTGGCGATGTCACTGGGCATGGACTAGAAAGCGGCGTCTTAATGCTGATGGTGCAAACCGCCGTTCGGACTCTGCTCGCCAACCAGGAAACCGACTCCACACGCTTCTTGGGCACACTCAACCAGGTGATTTATGACAATGTGCAGCGCATGAATTCGGAGCGCAATCTCACCCTGGCACTCCTGGACTACCAGGCGGGTCAATTGAGGCTAAGTGGACAGCATGAAGAAGTTCTGGTTGTTCGAGTGGGTGGGGCGATCGAGCGAATCAACACCGGTGATTTAGGCTTTCCAATCGGCTTGATCGATGATATCACTGAGTTTGTAGCTGACAAAGAGATACAATTGCAACCGGGAGATGGCGTGATCCTATACACCGATGGCATTACGGAAGCCATCAACACGGCAGAACAACTCTACGGGCTGGAACGATTGTGTCAAGTTGTTTCCCAATTCTGGTGCCGCTCTGCTCATGAAGTTTGCTCGGCAGTGATTGAGGATGTGCGTCGCCATATTGGTGAGCAGAAAGTCTTTGATGACATTACGCTACTGGTGTTGAAGCAGAAGTAAAGGAACCCTGCCATGTCATATCAGGAAAAAGAGATTCCAGACTTTCAGTTGCCGCTGCCAGAGGTTGTGGATGGCGCGATCGGTCCATTTGGTCCCTACTGCATGGGCTACATGAATCCCGGTGCAAGTGGATACGGATACATCTCAACCATGAAGCTTTCGACCGGGATTGTCAGTGTCGAAGGGCTAGACACAGGCACCGAGGGCATTGTGTCCTACGATCGCTGTGAAAAAAACGATGCCTACATCGGTCAAATCAATATGCTAACGGCGTCGTCCTTTTGCGGCCTCAACGGGGCGCTGTGGGGCTATCACCTGGCAACGGCCGATGCGATCGCCAACCACACATTGCGCCCTATGTATTACGAAAACCAAAACGGCAAGCAAATTCCGGTCTATCCAGTCCAACCCCTGTTAGATACCACAGAACGGTTGTTTGGCAGCGATCGCCAGCGCCGCTTTCCGCCCTTGCCCGGTGCCCATGTGATCTGTGCCAACAAGAGTGAGACGCAACTGGGCCCATGTTGGGTGTGGTCGGCGATCGCGATCGCGATCGTGGATAACCGCAACACAGGGGCGCACCTGTTCATCGAAGATGCCGGCCATCTCCCGTCTGTGTTGTCTCAAACTCAAGTCATCAACGAACTTAACGCAACAAACCGCAAAGTTACCAAAAGCATCATCCTTTGCGGTGAAGACCAGGATGTTCTCTATCAAGAGATCTATGTCGGATACAAGTATCAGTTCACCCCGGCAAACTATGTCGGCTGCGCCCTCACCTGTGCGCCTTACGTTCTGCTGGCACGGAATGCGATTCCAGCGGGCGGTCCAGCATCGCGCTTGTTGTCGATGACCATTTCGCAATGGGAAAAGTCCCTAAATTTATCCCCCTTGCCGCCTCATGAAGCAGAGTAGGTAATGAGACCCAACCGCTTCCGCTCCGCCCTTCTGTTTTCGATTACGCTGCTCTTTCTGGCGGCGTGTACTCTCCTCCAACCTGCTAAACAAGAGCTTCCGCCACTCAGGTTTGGCTACAGCGCGTGGGTCGGTTATTTCCCGATCGCGATCGCCCAGGAAAAAGGCTTCTTCGCCGAGCAAGGTGTGCCGGTGCAACTCTCCTACTCCATTGATGCCCAGGCACAGGATGCTGACTTTGGCGCAGGCAAACTGGATGGCATGACGATTGTGCTGGGGGATGTGATCCGGTTTGCGGAATTTAACCCGAATGTCCGGATTGTCCTGATGATCGATGAATCGGAGGGTGCCGATGCCGTGGTAGCCAAACCAGAGGTTCAAGCGATCGCAGACTTGAAGGGCAAAACCATTGCCGCCCAGTTAGGCGGATTTGGAGAGTTGTTTGTCACTCGAATGCTGGAAGCCAACAGTCTCACCAGCAACGATGTTAAGCTGGTCAATGCCTACGGAGACAAAGTTCCGAATTACTTCAAGAGCGGTGACATTCAGGCAGGACACACCTGGGAGCCGTACATCTCGCAGCTCACAAAAACCGGTGCTCGAATCTTGTTCACCAGCAAACAAACGCCAGGATTAATTTCCGATGTGATTGCCTTTCACAAATCAATTCTGCAAGAGCGCCCAGACGACATCCGTGCCTTTTTGCGGGCCTGGGATCAAGCAGTAGACTATTGGCAAGCTCATCCAGATGAAGGGGCTGCCATCATCAGTAAAGCCACCAAAGTCCCCATTGATCAGATTTCCCTGGAAGGCGTCAAGTTACACAATCGGCGCGATAATCTGACGCTCTTCACGGCAAGAACCAATCCGGGTTCCCTTTACAGTACCGTCAAGCTCTACAGCGATTTCTACTTGCGCAAGGGCAGTCTGACCCGTCCGCTGGACGTGAATCAACTCCTCGATTCCTCTTTCCTGAAATAGCCGCTGCCAGTAGAACATGCCATGTGGAACTCTCGACTCTACAGCCTTCGCACTAAGCTAATCCTGGCATTTCTGACGGTTGCTTTGATTCCTCTACTCATCCTGGCGTTCTCAAACATTCAAGACACCCGCAGCAAACTGATCAGTAGCGCCAATCAGTCTCTCCTGGCGGCAGCGTCTCAAACGGCTGGCAGTATCGATACATTTATTAACACCAATCTGAATGCGGTTCGGGTGGAAGCCATTTTGCCCGGATTGTCTAAATATTTGGAATTACCGGAGGGGGAGCGATCGCGCCGCACCGACGAGGCGATCGCCGGCACAACCCTGCTCAGTCTCAGCCGCAAAGACTCCGTAAACATCCTTCCTACGCCTTGCTGGATCTGCGCGGGCAAAACGTCCTCGATACTTTCACGCCCGACGTTGGAGGATGAATCTCAGCGCGATTACTTCCAGCAGCCACTCAAAACAGGCTACCCCTATGTGTCTGCGATTCGGTTGTCCGATCGCGTGCCCGGACAGGTCAACCTCTACTTCAGCAGTCCAGTCCGCGATGCCACGGGTAAAATCCTGGGTATTCTGCGCGTTTGCTACAACGCCACCGTGATTCAACAACTCGTCACCCGGCAGTCCGATGTCGTTGGGCCACAGTCCTTCGCGGTGTTGTTGGATGAAAACGCTATCCGTCTGGCAAATGGCAAAGATTCAGCCCTCACGTTCAAATCGGTGGTACCGCTCGATCCAGGCTTGCTTAAACAACTGCAAGCAGATGGCCGGTTGCCCCAGGGCACAACGGCTGAACTTTCCACGAATCTGCCAGCGCTAAAGCAAGGACTCGACAATGCCACAACACAACCGGTCTTGACCACGCAGTTAGTGGAAACCGGGAATCGTGCAACAGCCATCGCGATCGCCCCCCTCAAAAACCAGCCCTGGTCTGTCCTCTTCACCCAACCGCAGGCGGTGTTTCTGGCTCCGATTCAGTCCCAGATCCAGTCCGTATTACTGCTGTCCGCACTGATTGCCAGCGGAGTCACCATTGTCGCGGTCATCACCGCCCGCCTGCTGACAAAGCCCTTGATTCAGTTAACGGCTGAAGTGTCGCAAGCGATCGCCTCCGATGAATCCATCTCCCTAATTACTCAGCTCGAACAGAGCCATCCCGAAACCGTCCGCACCAAAACTCGCGAGATCTGGGACTTGCAGCGATCGTTCATCCGCATGAAAAACTCCCTGATTGAAAACTGGCAGCAGCTAGAAACCAAAAATGCCGAAAACCTGCGCATGGCAACCGAATTGGAAGTTACCCAACAACTCCAATCCATGCTCCTGCCAAAACCTTCGGAGCTAAGCCAAATTGAGGGATTGGACATTGCCAGCTTTATGGAACCGGCAACCGAAGTGGGCGGCGACTACTATGATGTGCTGCAACACAACGGTCACGTCAAGATTGGCATTGGCGATGTCACCGGACATGGGTTGGAAAGCGGTGTGTTAATGCTGATGGTGCAAACGGCGGTCAAAACTCTGTTGGAAAGCGACCAGGCTGACCCAAAACAATTTCTGAGCATCCTCAACCGCGTGATATACGACAATTTGAGACGAATGAACTGCAACAAAAACGTTACCCTTGCCTTATTGGATTATCGCCAAGGCACGTTGAGGTTGAGCGGACAGCATGAAGAGATGTTGCTAATCCGATGCAATGGTGAGGTTGAACGAATTGACACCATTGATTTGGGGTTCCCGATTGGACTGGAAGCAGAGATCGCAGATTTCATCGCCCAATTTGAGGTGCAATTGTGTTCAGGGGATGGAATCGTGCTTTATACTGACGGTTTAACCGAAGCTGAAAATAAAAACAATGTGCTCTATGGACTGGAACGATTATGTCAGACGATCAGCCAGAACTGGCACCGAACCGCCAACGAAATCTGTCAGGTAGTCGTTGAAGATGTAGAACAACATATTGGCAAGCACAAGGTTTATGACGACATTACACTGTTGGTGCTTAAACAGAAGTAGTTGTAGTGACTCGCTGAGGAAGGACACATCAATATGGCTCAGATATTTGGAGACTTCATTGAAGACCTACCAGCCGGTGATGAGTATCTCATGATTGGGTTTTGCCCTGGTTCGCTTTCACTCCAAAAACGGTGGCGCAATAACGGTCTATCAGCCGACTTTCTGGCGGATTACCTGATCACATTCTTTCCAGGCGATGAGGATCATCTCAATCCGGTTAGTCGCAGGGCAGAAATCAAAGGTGCTGTTAGTTACATCGCCAACGAATTGCTAGAAAATGCAATGAAGTTTAATGATGAAACCTCACAGTTCGGCATCAGTATCCAACTCCAGCTCCATCCAAACAAACTGATCTTCTTAGCCACCAATAGTGTCAACCCCGTTGCAGTTAAACACTTCCAAACCATCATTCAGGAATTGATCACTGGCAACCCCGAAGAAATGTACGTTCAACGACTGGAGGAGAATGCAGCGGATGCAACGCTCAAAACGTCTGGCTTAGGATTCCTGACCATGATCAGCGATTACGTTGCCAAGCTAGGCTGGAAGTTTGAGCCGCTTCCTGAGCAACCAGAAATCATCACTGTGACAACGATGGTGCAGTTGTCGATCTGACCAATTTCTAATCATGAAATGAACGTAGGAGAAATATGACAATAGAGATTAAGACTGAGGATTACTGTGTTGAGTATGACCCAACCCTTAGAACGGTGACGTTTGCAGGGCGGCTCCGATTAGCGGGTGCGGAAGACTATGCTGCGATCGCGCAACTCCTGGATGACACGGTTACGCAGGGATTACCGTTGGTGGTGTTGAACTTGCAAAGTCTGCACTCTCTGAACAGTTCAGGGATGGCGATGCTGTCAAAATTCGTGATCAAGGTGCGCCAACACAAGACCATTCAAATCATCGTCCAGGGTTCCAAAGACATTCCCTGGCAAGGCAGATCGCTAAAGAACCTGCAACGATTAATGCCTGACTTGCAACTGAAATTGGATTAAGTAGGGCAGTGAAAATAACCGGTGGATGAGATCGTCATTGGGCATTGGTCATTCGTCATTGGTTGTTCGATCGCGCAGAAGATATAAAGTAATGGCATAGTTCATTCTGATTGATTAGATGTATCGATCGCAGTGCGAAGCTGTTGTTCAATTACGCCTGGATTGAACCTCAAGTTCTCTAACACGCGCACTCCCAATCCTTGTCCTTCGCGTAAAATTCCAAGCAATAAATGCTCTGTACCTACATATCCATGACCCAGCTGGTGTGATTGTTCAACTGCCAACTCCAACGTTTTTTGGGCTCTCGGTGTGAACGGAATTTCTGCGGGAGTTCCTCTGCCACGACCGATAATTTTCTCCACTTCACCCCGAACATCTTCAATCTGAACATTAGCGGCGGTTAGAACCTGTGCTGCAACTCCCGTTCCCTCACCTAGCAGTCCCAACAAAAGCTGTTCAGTGCCAACATAGGCATGTTCCAGGCGACGAGACTCATCTTGAGCGAAAAGATGGATTGAGTTGCCTGCTGGGTAAACTGTCCATACATCCTTGGCAAATAAGACTGATTAAAGAATCCGCCCAAGAAGCTTTCGATGGATCGTAAAAAATCTGCAAACATAAATCTTGGCTCCAATGATGGTTGAGATGACTCAACAACTTGCTCGGCTTCAGGAATTGGAGGGAAGATGTTTTGGGATGACAGCAACGAGCGATCGCCCACAGCACAGCCGTTGTAGAGGAAAGACAGCAGCTCCTCAACCGTCACTGCGTTTGCTGAGTACCAGAGGAACTGTTTCTCCCGTTTAGACACGACTAATCCCTCAACCCGAAGCTTCTCCAAATGATGAGACAGCGTGGAATTTGGAATCTTAAGCTGCACTTGGATGTCACCCACGGTTAACCCTTGGGGAAACGCCGCCAGCAGCAGCCGCATAATTTCCAGCCTTGGCTCCGACCCTAGTGCAGCGAAGATATCTGCATAGCGGACGGTATCTTCGTTAGCCATATTTCTAGAATAGTCGAAATACTTGAGTTGTCAATAGCAAATGAACGCTTACTTCCAAAATTATAGAAATAACCTGCTATTCGCATGAAATGCTCTCAAAGCCCCTACCAAACAGCGTAAGCTCTCATATTGAATTGGGATCAGAATCGGTAAAATAGCCGGTTTCGGCAACTTGCTGCTAGAGTTTGAGCGTCTGCTGGATTGATGCGCTGGAAGGATGCTGATATGTTTCTTTTTCTATCTAAACTGTTGCCAATATTTATTTATCCCTTGGGGTTGAGCTGTCTGCTACTGCTGGTTGCGCTGGTGTTGTTGTGGCGGCGACCTCGGTTGGCGACAATCCCGATTCTGCTAACGCTGGTGGTGTTGTTAGTGGCAAGCAACGCCTGGGTGAGCGAATGGCTGGTACGATCGCTGGAAACCCAACACATTCCGCAACCAGAACTTCCCAAGGCAGACGCGATCGTGGTTCTGGGGGGAGCGACCCGACCGAAGTATCCGCCTCGTCCCTGGATTGATGTGATGGATGAGGGCGATCGCGTTATCCATGCTGTCAAGCTTTATAAGGAAGGCAAGGCGTCTCGCATTATCTTAAGTGGTGGTCGAATCGATTGGCGCGGAAGTGGTCCACCTGAATCCAGCGACATGGCCACGCTGGTGGAGTGGATGGGGGTACCCAAATCAGCCATCCTGGAAGATCCAACTTCCCTCAACACCCATGAAAATGCGATCAACGTTTTGAAGATTATGGATGCACAGGGCATTCGCCGCATCCTGTTGGTCACGTCTGCTCTACACATGCCGCGATCGCTGCGCATTTTCCAAAAGCTCGGAATTGATACCGTTCCAGCCGCAACTGACTTTTGGGTCAGCGATCGCGATCGGGAAGAATTTGGCAGCAGTGCCGAAGCCATTACCCTTGGTCTGCTTCCAGATGTGGAGCGCCTGCGGTCTACCACACGAGCCTTGAAAGAATATATGGGACTGTTTGTCTACTGGCTGCGGGGATGGCTATAATCCGGGCTGGACGTCGTGGTTTAGCTAAACAAAAATCAAGAAATTTGAACTTTGTTAAAAAAACATAATTAACGGTTAAACAATTTACTAATAATTATCCTTATTCAGCTTTCAACCATTCACCTCCACGGTGAGTGGAAGTTGATTCATGTTCTAGCTTTGAACCTGACCAGGATGGGAGCCTATGAGAATACTACTGGTTGAGGACGATGAGGTGCTTGCCACATCTTTGGAAAAAATCCTCAATGAGCAGCACTATGTGGTTGACGTTGCCTGCGATGGTCAAACGGGCTGGGAGTTATTTGAAGCATTTACGTATGATTTGATTCTGCTAGATGTGCTTCTGCCCAGATTAGATGGAATTAAGTTTTGCCAGCAGCTTCGTGTTAAAGATAGCCAAATTCCAGTTCTGATTTTGACTGCTCAGAATTCCAGTACGGATAAAGTGACTGGATTAGACGCGGGTGCTGATGACTATTTAGTCAAACCGTTTGAACTTTTGGAATTATTGGCTCGAATCCGCGCGTTACTACGCCGTAAGAGTTCTCCTGAAAAGACCATCCTGGAATGGCTAAATTTACGCCTGGATCCCGATATTTGTAGAGTGACTTATCGTAGCCATGTTTTGCATCTGACTCCCAAAGAATATCGCTTACTGGAGTTGTTTCTACGCAATCATCATCGTGTCTTTAGCCGCAGCGCTATTCTTGATCACCTTTGGTCGTGTGAGGAGTCACCTAGAGAGGACACTGTAACGGCTCACATCAAGGCACTGCGTCAAAAGCTGAAAGAGGTGGATGCGCCAACAGATTTAATTGAAACGGTCTATGGTCAAGGCTATCGCCTCAAGCAATTGCAGTCGCCTCAAGTAGAATCGTCTTCGTTGACCTCTGATGCACAAACTCAGTCCCTCTATCAACAAACGAAGTTGAGGTTGGCGATCGTTTGGAAAAAGTATCAGGGATTAAGTCGCGATCGCTTGTCTGTGCTGGAACAAGCAACGACAGAATGGCTCGAAAAACGGTTAGAAGAAGAACAGCGCCAACGGGCCCAACAGGCTGCTCACAAACTCGCAGGTTCGCTCGGCATTTTTGGATTTACCGACGGCTCAAACCTGGCAAAACGGGTAGAAAAGATGCTTCAGTCGGATGGAACTCTTAGCCAGGGCAAAGCCCGTTATCTATTCAGCATCCTGTCAACGCTGCAAAAAATTGTGGAGCAACCGGTTGCTGAGGAGCTACCCCCCCCTGACAACCACCGAATTAAATGCCATCAAGGAGAGCATTCCTGAAAATCCATCAAACCAGCCAACAGATAAACCGCAGAGATTTGATCAGTCCGGATCTCGGTCTACTCTGACTAAACTGAGTTTGCACCCGCCGATATTGCTAATGATCGACGATGATCCAGTACACACAAAGCGGATTAGGGACTTAGCTGAAGAGTACGAACTTTCCATAAAATGTGTTTCTAGCCTGTCGGCACTGAAATATGTGATCGACACTCCAATGCATTTCAGAAAGACGTCTGACTTAAAAACCGTTCTGCATTCACAAACCGCATCGAATCACAACGCTCTCTACTCCACGCCTGATATTGTATTGCTCAACGTTTCTTTTGAGACTGTCGTTGGAGACAGGTTGGCACTCCTGACTAAGCTTGTCAGCCAAACACCTCCTATTCCAGTATTGGTCCTAACGGCTGAAGATACTCTCGATAATCGCGTCAAGCTAGCTCATCTGCCCGCTCATGTATTCCTGCAGAAGTCGTTGCTGCCAGAACAACTGCTGGAGATCATGGCGAGGGTGCGATCGCATAGTCAAGCCATAACCGCTAAAGTCATGGTTGTCGATGATGATCCAGAACATCTGGAAGTGATGCAGGCCCTGTTAAGGCCCCTGGGATTAAGCCTGACAACCTTGGGTGAGCCATTGAAGTTCTGGCATACCCTGCAAGAATTTTGTCCAGATTTACTGGTGCTTGATGTCAGGATGCCTCATTTTAGTGGCATTGAGCTTTGCCAAATCCTGCGAAACACGCCCAAATGGGGGAATCTTCCGATCCTGTTTTTAACAGGGCATATGGACAGTCAGACGATCAACCAGGTACTTGCCGCCGGAGCCACTGACTGTATTAGTAAAGCGATCGGAAAGTCAGAACTGCTGACTCGCCTCCTAAACCACCTGGAACGCATCCGACTGTTTCAAGGGCTAGAACCAATTGGTAGCTAAACCACGTCCAGCTCGGAATCTGTAGCTTTCCCTTCAGAAAAACTCCAGGTCTGGACGTGGACAAGGTTTAGTTGAACTGTAAACTTTTCCAAAGATCCGCCTGGACTTCATCAGTTCTTCAGTTTTTTTAAGTATTCTTCCTTTCTAGATTCGGTGCAGCTTTTACTATCAAGCCCTATCCTCTTGTTTGTTAATAGGTAGGCGTAATAAATGTAAGGCATCGTGCAGGGTTTTACCTGTGCCGTTGGATCATTCGTCATTACGAAGATGTCCTATAAAGATACTTTCGTCATTCTGAATTGTTTCAACCCGCTTACTCATCGTAAATTTTCGGTGATTCTTCAACGTTGGTCAGGCTATTGAATCACTTAACCCTAAGTTGATGCTGTATCTAGCTGGAGTTTGGCGTAAGTTGCTTGCAAACAGTTTCCCTTCGTAAATGATGAATGGTTTGTTCATCATTTTTTCTTATTAAAGGTTAACACATAATTATGCGTCCTTTCTAGTCCCAGTTTGTTTTGCAGCTGCTTGGGCGCTTGTCTTTCTGGTCGCCTGGAGTGTCTATGCTGCTATTCGAGATGCGATTAAGCAGGCTGCACGAATGCACCAAATCCCGTGTGCAAATTGCCAATTTTTCACGGATAACTACTCACTTAAATGTGCTGTGAACCCTACAGCAGCGTTGACAGAAGCAGCCATTCATTGCTCAGATTTTCGGGATAAAAATAATCCGCTGATAGGCTCCCTGGTTAATTCCGTCACAGCCAGGGATAGAGGATCAGCGTGGATAAACCCTAAAAGCCGAGAAGAGGAGTATACACAAGTGTCTTGAGCGTTTTAGCAGGCGGACGTTGTTCAAGTCATGCAAAATAATAGAAGACTAAAATTTGTAAATTTGTTGGCAAAATGGAAACTTTTCTTGATAAAACCTGATCATCAAGGGCTGTTTTTAACATTAAGGGCTGTTCCTAACATTCCACTGTTGACAGTTTCGTTTCAGGTTTCGCGCTGATTATGGTGTTGATGCTCTATCAGCGTGTCGATGGTACACCTTCAGACAGAATGCAGCCGGATCACACATTGGTGGAGTTATCAAATTCTTCTGTTTCTGAAAAGCAGGAGCAGATTGATTCGTTGGCCTTGCTCTTGCACCGAATGACCAACCATATTCGGCGATCGCTAGAGTTGCCAGAAATTTTAGCGGCTGCCGTGGCAGAGGTACAGGCATTTTTAGGAACTGATCGGGTCAAGGTCTATCGGTTTCACGAAGATGGCAGTGGTGAGGTGGTGTCTGAGGTCATTCAAGATCAGCGGTTGCCGTCGCTGTTGGGACACAACTTTCCAGCAGCAGATATTCCAGAAGAGGCACGGGAACAGTTTCTTCGGATTCGGCAACGGTCGATTGTGGATGTTGCGGCTGAGCAAATTAGGACTAGTCCGTTGGACAGTGAAGGGGTTGGAGAGACGCTCGATCGCGACGTTCAAGTTCGCCCAGTAGACCCCTGCCATGTGGACTACCTGACGGCAATGGGGGTGAGATCGTCACTGGTTGTCCCGATTTTGGATCGAGTTTTGGATCGAGACCGGCTCTGGGGATTGCTAGTGTCGCACCATAGTGAAACTCATCGGATTACTGAGCAGGAGTTGCAGATTGTGCAATTAGTGGCGGATGAGCTGTCGATCGCGATCGCCCAATCCAATCTCCTCAACCAGGCCCGTCAGCATGCATCTCAGGAAGCCACGATTAACCAGATCGCCACCCTACTCCACTCCACTCCCGAAATGCACTTGCAAACCGCTTTGGAGCAAACCGTCCTGGCTCTGAAAGGGTTTGGTGGCAGGGTTTATATTGCTCCTCAGCACGTCCCTCATTTACCCCAACTGTTTACCTGCGGAAATCAACCGGCGATGCAGGCGGATAACGGCAGACGGATGCGGGATGAGCGTGAGACCCGGGGGGGGGCAACTGAGAGGTTAGGCGATCAAACAATCAACTCTGAAATCCCGACTTCATCCTTTATTCCTCATCCTTCATCGTTTCCCTTTCTCCCGATTGAGCAGCATCCGGATTGGGAAGCCTGGCTAGAAATGGAGGACGCCATCACTACAGATGAGTCTATGTGGGCGATCGCCGATGTCTATCAGGCTGAAATGCCATCCGATCTATCGGCCGCGTTTTTAGCTGCTCATGTGCGAAGTTTGCTGATTATCTGCCTTAAGTACCGCCAGCAAATTTTGGGTTACCTCAGTATCTTTCGCCATGAAATCGATGTTGAACGAATCTGGGCCGGAGAGATTAACTGGGATGACCCGCGCCAACTGCGTCCGCGCCTTTCCTTTGAAACCTGGCGTGAGTTAAAGCAAGGTCAGGCGGACCCCTGGACAACGGCTGATATTGACCTGGCTCGTGCGTTGGGGGAGCATTTCGCGATCGCAATTCACCAAAATGCTCTCTATCAGCAAGTTTGGTCCCTAAACGCTGATCTCAAACGAGATATTCAAAAACGCAAACAGGGTGAGCTTAAAATTTCAACGCTGAATGCTGAGTTAGAGCAGCGGGTGCTGGAGCGTACCACTGAACTGAAGCGAACCAATCAAGAATTGCGGCGGCAAATTACTGAACGTGAACTGGCATTGCAAGAACGCCAGCAGGCCGAAGCCTCTCTAGAGCGCCTTAGTCATCAAAATGAGCTGATTCTTAACTCTGCCGGTGAAGGAATCTATGGACTTAACGTTTTGGGCAAAATTACCTTCGCCAATCCTGCCGCTGCCAGAATGCTCGGCTACACGGTCGAGGAACTCATTGGTTTGTGGATGACCACGCTCTTAAACCACTCCAAGCCAGACGGAACCCCTCATCTGTTGACAGAAAGCCCTATCTACGCCACCCTGCGAGACGGTACGGTGCAACATCGAACTGAAGATGTGTTCTGGAGACAGGATGGAACCAGTTTTCCGGTGGAATATGTCAGTAGTCCAATTCGTGAACAAGACCGGATTGTCGGTGCAGTCGTTCTGTTTAAAGACATTACGGAACGTCAGCATGTGGAGCGAATGAAAGATGAATTTGTCTCGATCGTGAGCCACGAGTTGCGCACACCGCTTACCTCGATTCGTAGCACACTGGGGTTGTTGGCAAGCGGCTGGTTGAACAGCCATCCTGAAAAAAGCCAGCGGATGTTAGAAATTGCTTTTTCTAACACCAACCGGCTGGTGCGGCTGATCAACGACACCCTGGATGTGGAACGGATCAAGTTTGGCAAAATCGCCATGGAGAAACAGAGCTGCAATGCTGCTGACTTAATGATTCAGTCTGCCGATGCAATGCGAGCGATGGCTGAAAAAGCCGGAATTAAGCTGTCTGTAAAGCCTGTATCGGTGACTTTTTGGGTTGACCCCGATCGCATCATCCAAACCTTCACCAATCTGCTGAACAACGCCATTAAATTCTCCCCGGCTAACACCACTGTTTGGCTCACCGCTGAATTAGGGACTAGGGAACAGGAGCTAGGGGCTAGGGACGAATCCATTTCTAGCCCTCAGCTCCTAGCCCCCAGCCCCTCGCCTTCTAGTCCCCATCCCCTATCTCCCATCCCCTCCTATATCCTGTTTTGCGTCAAAGACCAGGGATGTGGAATTCCAGAAGATAAGTTAGAAACCATTTTCGATCGCTTTCAGCAAGTCGATACGTCCAATTCTCGTGGACAGGGCGGAACTGGCTTAGGCTTAACGATTTGTCGAGGGATTGTGCAGGAGCATGGAGGTCAGATCTGGGTCGAGAGCAAGCTGGGAGATGGAAGTGCATTTTGCTTCACAATACCGCTCACTGAATCAGGAGAAATGAAGGAGGAGGAATGAACAAGCGAATTCTGATCATTGACGATGAACCAGATATTCGCGAGGCAACTCAGGTTTGCCTGGAAATTGCAAAAGGATGGGAAATTCTAACTGCCAGCTCAAGTATCGAGGGACTAGAAAAAGCTGCTTCTGAACAACCAGATGCCGTTTTGCTTGATGTAATGATGCCTGGTACGGATGGACTTTCTACCTTTGAGCAATTGCAAGCAAACCCTACAACGCAACACATTCCGGTGATCCTGCTAACTGCAAAGGCTCAACCCGCCGATCGCCGTCGATATAACCAGCTCAACGTCGCTGCCATTATCACCAAGCCTTATGATCCATTAACCCTGGCAGACCAAATTGCAGATATTTTGAGTTGACTTAGACGAGTTGAAAATAGGAGATAGGCAGGAATTTTGTTTGCGTAGCGTCTCTGGTAACAAAAACAGCACTTACGCATTTTGACCATAACCTCGGAGTTGTAAGCAACGATGCTGGTCATGATGTTTGAATTCTTGGTTAAAAACTCCGAGGTTTGCGCAAGTCCTAAGAAATTTTAAATTGTGAATTTTGGATTGAAGGGCACGGATTGCACTCTAAAACTCACAATTTCATAATTCATAATTTCTCTCGCCTCTCGCCTTGTACCTGCGCAAGCATTGTTAATAACTTGTTAAGCAAGTTCGCAAATTGAGTTATAGGCGTAACTTTTTTTGAAGAACGTCTCCGTATTCATCAGTTCTTCATTTTTTTCCCCTAACCTTCTGAGTGCAGTTCAGCAGTGTCATGTCTCATCCATACTCTGGTGCAGAGATGGCTTATCTGAATCCCAGTGTTGAATGCTGGCAATCTGCCATAGCAATAATTAACCCGTCGCAACTGGCCTAGGAAACCTCTGCGACGGGTAACTCCAAACTTATGCAAGAAAGGAGCTAATTTTTCATGATGACACAGTTTGGTGGGGAGATCGCGCCAGATAGCGATCGTCCCCACCAAATCTCCGACATTAATCAAGCCCCTCTTCGCAAAAACGTTCTTGATCCATCCACCTGGGAACGGTTCTGCCAGTGGGTCACCAGTACCGACAACCGAATTTACATCGGTTGGTTCGGTTTAATTATGATGCCCACTCTATCGACAGCCGCCATCACCTTTATTTTGGCGATGATTGCGGCTCCCCCGGTAGACATGAGTGGAACAGGAGAACTCGTTTCCGGTTCCCTTTTAAGTGGTAATAACATCATTACGGCAGCCGTTGTACCAACCTCTGCTGCCATTGGACTGCATTTCTACCCTGTTTGGGGAGCCGCTTCGATTAGCGAGTGGCTCTCCAACGGTGGTCCCTACCAGCTCATTATCCTGCACTTCCTGATTGGCATTATTGGCTATCAGGATCGGGAGTGGGAACTCAGCTACCGCCTGGGGATGCGCCCGTGGGTCTCCCTGGCGTTCACAGCTCCCGTAGCGTCTTGCATGGCAGTGTTTCTGGTATACCCCGTTGGGCAGGGTGGTTTTGCGTCAGGGATGCCCCTGGGCATTTCTGGCACCTTCCATTTCATGTTTTTGTTTCAGGCGGATCACAACATTCTCATGAATCCCTTTCATCAATTGGGGGTGATTGGAGTGTTTGGTGGAGCATTCCTGTGTTCAACACATGGATCGCTGGTAACGTCTACCCTGTTTCGGAATACATCTCCGAATCAGTCTGTCAATGCTGGCTATACGTTGGGACAAAAGGCAGCGACTTACAGCTTCTATCATGCCCAAACGTATCAGCAACGGCTGTGGTGGAAACGGGCCGGTTTCCCAAACTCTCGCTCTGTGCATTTTTTACTAGCAGCATTACCCGTGGCAGGAATCTGGTCAGCCGCACTGGGTATAGATACGGCAGCCTTTTCGCTTGACAAAGTGGCATTCAAGCCGCCACCTGCCATCTATAGCCAGGGGCACAAGGTTCCCACCTGGGCAGACATCGTTCAACAGAGCGACCGGGGATTGTTTGCGATGCGCGATCGCGAACAACACAGATTCCCCTCGGAGTTGGTTTTGAGTGATGAATTAGAGTCGATCATTGGTTATTAGTCATTTGCAAATAAGTAGGTGGACGTGATTAAACCGAAGATTCAACTGAAAAGGGATTAGGTGTCAGGTTTCAGGGAAATATCTGGTTCTCACACCTGATACCTGACACCTAACCTCTCAGAAGATCTTGCGGTTGAGTCACCCTACTAAACCAAACGACAAACGACAAATGACAACTCTTTCTGAACTCAAAACGCCTGCGGATCTTTCCATTTAGAAAAAGGAGAGTCTCTAATGTCAGTTAGCCCTTCGGAGCAGGGGCAAAGCGTCAGAGTCGTCGTAGATAAGGACCCGGTTCCCACTTCGTTTGAGAAATGGGCCAAGCCAGGGCACTTCGATCGCTCTCTGTCGCGGGGACCCAAAACCACAACCTGGATTTGGAATCTCCATGCCAATGCTCACGATTTCGATACGCACACCAGTGATCTGGAGGATATTTCCCGCAAGATCTTTTCGGCTCACTTTGGGCATCTTGCCGTTGTCTTCATCTGGTTGAGCGGGATGTATTTCCACGGTGCAAAGTTCTCCAACTTTTCCGCCTGGATGTCAGACCCGATTCACGTCAAACCCAGTGCCCAAGTGGTCTGGCCGATCGTCGGTCAAGAAATTTTGAACGCCGATGTTGGCGGTGGGTTCCACGGCATTCAGATCACCTCTGGACTGTTCCAGATGTGGCGGGCAGCGGGATTTACCAATGAATTCCAGCTCTATTGCACCGCGATCGGTGGACTGGTGATGGCAGGTCTGATGCTATTTGCAGGCTGGTTCCATTACCACGTCAGTGCTCCCAAGCTAGAGTGGTTCCGAAACTGGGAATCCATGATGAACCACCACCTGGCAGGGTTGCTGGGGTGCGGTTCGCTGGGCTGGGCCGGTCACCAGATCCACGTTGCACTGCCAACCAATGAACTTCTGGATCGGGGCGTAGCGTTGAAGGACATTCCCCTGCCCCACGAGTTCATCCTGAATAAGCAACTGATTGCAGATATCTATCCCAGTTTTGCCAAGGGATTGACTCCCTTCTTTACGCTCAACTGGGCCGCTTACACTGATTTCCTCACCTTCAAAGGGGGACTGAACCCCGTTACGGGCGGTCTGTGGCTGACGGATACGGCGCACCATCACCTGGCGATCGCGGTTCTGTTCATCATTGCCGGTCACTTCTATCGCACCAACTGGGGGATTGGTCACACCTTCCGGGAACTGCTGGATGATGCCAGAACTCCCAGAATGCTGCCAATCTTCAATTTCATTGGCCCGCAGGGGCATAAAGGTCTCGACAAAATCTTTGAGACTTCCTGGCACGCAAATTTGTCCATCCACCTGGTACAGTTCGGGACAGCCAGCCTGCTGGCGGCGCATCATATGTATTCCATGCCGCCCTATCCCTACCTGGCAACCGACTATGCCACAGTTACCTCGCTATTCACCCACCATATGTGGATTGCCGGGTTCTGTATTGTTGGCGGTGCAGCTCACGCAGCCATCTTTTTAGTGCGGGATTACAACCCAGCCGATCACGTCAACAACGTGCTAGACCGAACCCTGCGCCACCGGGATGCGATCGTCTCCCACCTGGCCTGGGTCTGCCAATTCCTGGGCTTCCATAGCTTCGCCATGTACTGTCACAACGACACCATGCGGGCGTTTGGTCGTCCTCAAGATATGTTCTCGGATACGGGAATTCAGCTCCAACCGATCTTTGCCCAGTGGATTCAGCATCTGCACTCGTCCGCTGTTGGAGCGGCTGGACAAGTTGCACAGCCATTGGGTGATGTCTTCGGCGGACTGAAAGGCATCGAACTGAGCGGATTTGGCTTAACGGCTCCTGGTATTGCTGGGCCCGTGAGTCATGCTTGGGGCGGTGGTGTAGTTGCGGTGGGTGGCAAAGTCGCTATGATGCCGATTCCGTTGGGAACAGCGGACTTCATGATCCACCATATCCATGCCTTCACTATCCACGTAACGTGCCTGGTGCTGCTTAAGGGTGTGCTGTATGCCCGCAGTTCGCGCCTGATCCCCGACAAAGGCAACCTTGGTTTCCGCTTCCCCTGCGATGGTCCAGGACGCGGTGGCACCTGCCAGGTATCGGGCTGGGATCACATCTTCATTGGCTTGTTCTGGATGTACAACTCATTTTCGATGATCATTTTCCACTTCTTCTGGAAGATGCAGTCGGATGTGTGGGGAACGGTGAACGCAGACGGCACTATTTCCCATATCACAGGCGGTAACTTTGCCACGTCATCCATTACAAACAACGGCTGGCTGCGAGACTTCCTGTGGGCGCAGTCAACTCAGGTCATCACGTCCTACGGATCAGCGCTATCTGCTTACGGTGTGATTTTCCTGGGTGCGCACTTTGTGTTTGGCTTCAGCCTGATGTTCCTGTTCAGCGGTCGCGGCTACTGGCAAGAACTGATTGAGTCGATTGTCTGGGCCCACAGCAAGCTCAGAATTACGCCAACCATTCAACCCCGTGCTTTGAGCATTGTTCATGGTCGGGCAGTAGGCGTAGCGCACTATCTCTTGGGGGGAATTGTGACCACCTGGTCGTTCTTCCTGGCAAGAATGGCAGCGATAGGATAGGGGATTTTAGATTGGAGATTGAAGATTGGAGATTGAAGTTATTGAGTTGCGGTTAATCAACTGACTAAGCAACATTGAAATAACTTGAACTCAATCACCGTTGAAAATAAACTTTCAACAGTGAATCATCAATCTAAAATCTGCAATCTAAAATCCAAAATTGGCTGATCCTTCAATCAAGCCATTAATCCAAAATCCAACATCAAAATCATCATTGGCTTATGGCGACTAAATTTCCTAAATTCAGCCAGGATTTGCAGCGAGACCCGACAACGCGTCGGATCTTCTATGCGATCGCCACTGCCCACGACTTTGAAAGTCACGATGGCATGACGGAGGAGAATCTCTATCAAAAGATTTTCGCCTCTCACTTTGGTCATCTGGCAATCATCTTTCTATGGGCATCGGGGACGCTGTTTCACGTAGCCTGGCAAGGTAACTTTGAACAGTGGATCAAAGATCCGTTAAATACTCGTCCGATCGCGCACGCTATCTGGGATGCCCAGTTGGGTCCAGGGGCGATCGAAGCATTCACCCGCGCCGGGGCACGCAACCCCGTTGATATTTGCTATTCCGGGGTCTACCACTGGTGGTACACCATCGGCATGCGTACCAACAACGATCTGTTTGCTGGTGCTCTCTTCTTGATCCTGTTGGCATCTGTGTTCTTGCTGGCAGGCTGGCTTCATTTGCAACCTAAATTCGCTCCCAGTCTGGCCTGGTTCAAGAATGCCGAATCACGCTTGAACCATCACCTGGCTGGACTGTTTGGTGTTAGTTCGCTGGCATGGACGGGTCACCTGATTCACGTCGCAATTCCCGAATCTCGGGGACAGCATGTGGGCTGGGATAACCTTCTGCAAGCTCCTCCTCACCCCGCCGGATTAAGCGCCTTCTTTACCGGCAACTGGGGAGCGTTTGCCGAAAACCCGGACACAGCAGGACACGTCTTCGGTACCTCTCAGGGAGCTGGAACCGCAATTCTCACGTTCCTGGGTGGGTTCCATCCCCAGACTGAGTCCCTCTGGTTAACAGACATGGCGCATCACCATCTGGCGATCGCTGTCCTGTTCATCGTTGCGGGGCATATGTACCGCACCAACTGGGGGATTGGTCACAACATCAAAGAGATGCTGGATGCCCTGGCTGGACCGGGTCCTAAAGGCTTCTTCATTGCCCCCAACACGGGTCGTGGACACAAAGGCATCTATGAGGACTACAACAATTCACTGCACTTCCAGTTGGCATGGCACCTGGCGTGTTTGGGTGTAATCACCTCGGTGGTTGCCCACCATATGTACGCGATGCCACCCTACGCCTTCATCGCCAAAGACTACACGACGATGTCGGCACTGTTTACCCACCACGAGTACATCGCTGGCTTCCTCATGGTCGGGGCGTTTGCCCACGGTGCCATTTACCTGGTCCGTGACTACGACCCTGAACTGAACCGGGATAACGTGCTGGGTCGCGTGCTGGAGCATAAAGAGGCGATTATCTCTCACTTGAGCTGGGTATCCTTCTTCTTGGGCTATCATACGCTGGCTCTCTATGTCCACAACGATTGCGAAGTCGCCTTTGGTGCTCCCGAGAAACAAATCCTGATTGAGCCAGTGTTTGCTCAGTGGATTCAGGCAGTTCATGGCAAGACGCTGTACGGACTCAGTACGCTGCTGTCTAACCCTGACAGTGTGGCGACCACGGCATGGCCCAACTATGGAAATGTCTGGCTACCCAACTGGTTGGAAGCGATCAACAGCGGCACTAACTCGTTGTTCTTAACGATTGGTCCGGGTGATTTCTATGTGCATCATGCGATCGCCCTCGGTCTGCACGTCACCACCCTGATCCTGGTCAAGAGTGCTCTGGATGCGCGGGGTTCCAAGCTGATGCCGGATAAGAAAGACTTTGGCTACAGCTTCCCCTGCGACGGTCCCGGTCGTGGCGGCACCTGTGACATCTCGGCGTGGGATGGCTTCTACCTCTCCATGTTCTGGATGCTCAATACCCTGGGCTGGATCACCTTCTACTGGCACTGGAAACACCTGGCCGTCTGGTCTGGCAACGTCGCCCAGTTCAACGAAGGTTCGACCTACCTGATGGGCTGGCTGCGCGACTACCTCTGGCTATACTCCGGACCGTTAGTCAATGGCTATAACCCCTATGGAACAAGCTCACTTGCCGTTTGGGCATGGATGTTCCTCTTCGGGCACTTAGTCTGGGCAATTAGCTTCATGTTCCTGATCACTTGGCGAGGCTACTGGCAGGAGTTAATCGAAACCCTGATGTGGGCACACGAAAACACTCCACTGTCCTTTGGCTACCCCAAAGACAAGCCAGTTGCTCTGTCCATCGTGCAGGCGCGGTTAGTTGGTTTAACCCACTTCACGGTTGGCTACATCGTCACCTATGCAGCCTTCCTGATAGGATCGACCGCTGCTAAGTTTGGCTAGCTCTGCTGCTGTAGAGCATGGGGCGTAGCATTGTAATACGCCCCCACCCAACAAGTCTGAGACTCTCCTCGTCTCAGGGAGTCCTGACCACAGGGTAGTTGGGTCAGGACTCTTCCTCAAAAAATCTAATTGAAAAGGTGGAAAAATGTCGAGTTCTTACAACGGGGTTGACCCTGTCAAACCCTATAAAGGAGATCCGTGGCTGGGCAACCTTTCAACTCCATTTAATGACTCTCCAATTGTCAAAGCTTACATTCGCAATCTTCCGGCCTACCGTCCAGGATTGACTCCCTTTTTACGTGGACTAGAAATTGGCATGGCTCATGGCTACTTTTTAGTCGGTCCACAGGTCGTTGTCGGTCCGCTACGCGAAACAGCCCACGGCGCGAACTTAAGCGGTCTAATTACAGCCATTTACATCACAGTCTCTGCCTGTTTAGGGATCTCAATTTTTGCCCTGTCCACATTCCAGGGTGATCCAAGAGGCACCTACAATTCCAATTCTCAAGACGACTTGAGACCATTGAGAAAGAAAGAGGACTGGTTCCAGCTTTGTGGCGGAATCCTTTTGGGTTCAATGGGTGGTGCAATTTTTGCCTACCTGCTCTTAGAGAACTTCACTGACCTGGATGCCATTTTGCGCGGCGCAGTCAATGTGAGTCAGACACTATTCCCCTGGATCTTTGGGTAAGGAGAAACAAGCATGGAAACAGATTTCACTCAGCTAACCGGTGCTTATGCGGCTCCGTGGCTACCCTGGATCATGATCCCAATGGTTTTCTACATTCTTCCGTTTCCAGTTGTAGCTCTGATTTTTCTTTGGATTGAACGAGAGGGAGACGCTGAAGAGGAATCTTAGAGCGATCGCTCATGCAATTTTGACACTATTTAATCAATCCCAAAAGGAGACAATTTCATGCGTAAATTGTTGATCCGGCTGCTAGTAACCATTGCGGTAATCATTATTGGGTTCGGTGTGGTTCCACCCGCTCAGGCGGCTAGTGGAATCCTGACACCCTGCAGCGAGTCTTCAGCATTTCAGCAGCGCAAGAGCAGTGCGCCGGATAATTATTACTTCAACAAGCCTTACGAGGCGTATTCTGCATTTGAGGTTTGCGGTGAGGATGGGCTTCCTCACTTACCGATTACCCTTGGCACTGCAGTTGATGTCGCGATTCCATTTGTTCTCTTCCACTATGTTGCTGGATTTATCGGCTGGTCAGCACGTTCTTACCTGATTGCTGCCAATAAATCAAGCAATCCAGAGGAAAAGGAGATTTTCATCGATCTGCCTCTGATGATCGCATCCATCATCCAAGGATTGCTCTGGCCACTATTGGCGCTCAAAGAGCTAACGACGGGTGAACTGACGGCCAAAGCCAACGAAGTTTACGTTTCACCGCGCTAACGTTTCAGGCGCGTTTCGTAGTCATTACTCAACTGTTTGGGGGAGTTCTTCTGATGCAACACCTTGCGAAATATCTAACCAGCGCACCCGTCATTGCAACCATCACCATGTTTATCCTGGCTGGAGCCTTGATCGAACTGAATCGCTTTTTCCCTGGCTTGCAATACGGAACCTATTTCCACGCCGTACCGTAGGGAAAATGTCTTAAGGAGATTTCTAAGAGAAAACCTACCACTGGTAGGGGCAGGTTTTGCCAAAGTCTCCGGCTTAAGCCGATCGCTTTAATGCCAAACCTGCCCTTACAGGTATTTTGTTTGCTAGAAATCTCCTAAGTTTAAGGGCAAAGCAGAGTGCTTTGCCCTCTCAAAACAAGGTTTATACCAATGTAGAAACGCGAAGTTTCGCGTTTCTACATTTTTGCCAGTTGCAGAACCGCACCCAAGCCTGCACCCATTTCTTCGGGAGAGATTTTGCCATCATGATCCTCATCCAGGGCATCAAACACGGCGTCGGTACCTAACCACTCTTCACGAGTGATGAAGCCATCGCCGTCCAGATCATAAGCCTGGAAAATACCTTCTGCAGCGTTGTTGACCGTTTCGCCTGCTCCAAGACGAGATAAGCGGGATGTCAAGAGTTGCTCCAGGGTTTCCAGCGCTTTGGTAAAGCCCTTAATTCCCTCATCCAGCTTCTCAGACGCCATCCGATCTTCAGCGTGCATTTTGTCGAAGGTTTCCTTGTCCATCGGAATTTTCTCGATGTCCATGCCAGTTGCTTTGGCTGGGTCAAGCTTGCGAATGAGTTCTGCTTCAGTAGAGTCCAGTTCTGCTAGCAGTTTGGGTGAGATGGTGAGTAGATCGCAGCCTGCCAACTCGATAATCTCACCAAGGTTGCGGAAACTGGCTCCCATCACCTCGGTTTTGTAGCCGAACTTCTTGTAGTAGTTGTAGATTTTGGTAACGGATTGTACACCCGGATCCTCAGTACTGACATATTGCTTGCCAGTCTCTTTCACATACCAATCCAGGATGCGTCCGACGAAGGGAGAAATGAGGGTGATTCCAGCTTCAGCACAGGCGATCGCTTGATGCATCCCAAACAGCAGCGTCAGATTGCAGTGGATTCCTTCTTTCTCCAACACTTCAGCTGCTTTGATGCCTTCCCAGGTAGAGGCAATTTTAATCAGAATCCGTTCGCGAGAAATCCCGGCTTGCTCGTATTCTGAAATCAAGTAACGAGCTTTGGCGATCGTGGCTTCGGTATCGTAGGACAAGCGCGCATCCACTTCAGTTGACACCCGCTTGGGCACAATTTCCAAAATTTTCTTGCCAAACGCCACGGCCAACCGATCAAAAGCCAATGTGACGATCTCAGCATCCGTTGCACCCGACCCTGCATCGTGCTTTGCCTGCAGTAATGTTTCGTCCACAATGCTGTGGTACTCCGACATCTGAGCGGCGGCTGTAATCAACGATGGATTGGTAGTGGTATCACGGGGCTTAAATTTCGCGATCGCTTGAATGTCACCCGTATCGGCAACAACAACCGTCATATCTCGCAGTTGTTCCAGTAAAGTCTTCGCCATGTCTGAGATTCCTCCGATTAGTTTTTGGGTAGTTGGATTTTAGATTGCAGATTTTAGATTGCAGATTTTCCAGCCAATAGTAATTAGTGATTAGTGACACATTTACTAAGCTCTCTTCAATCTTCAATCTTCACCCGCCTCTTACTTCTTACTGACAAAACTACCTACTTCAGTATTCTTTTGTTGCTAACCTCACCTGACGGATCAACGTCGTAAACAATTGGCACGGCCGTTTCTAGCTCAAGTCCAGGAACTTCCGCTGGGGCAAGATTTTCTAGTTTCATGATGATGGAGCGCAGTGAGTTACCGTGGGCGGCGACTAAAACGTTCTCCCCGTTCTGCAGATGGGGCAGGATGCGGCTCGCGAAGTAGGGAACCACTCGGTTTTGGGTATCCTCCAGACTTTCACCACCGGGTGGACGAACGCTGTATGAGCGTCGCCACTCGTGAACTTGCGCTGCGCCAAATTTCGCAGTGGTTTGGGCTTTGTTCAACCCCTGCAGATCGCCGTAGTAACGCTCATCCAACGCCGCATTGGTGAAGATTGGCAGTTCCTCATCAGGATTGCCCTCGTATCGATCCCAGCCGTGCCAGTCCTGGTCTTCGACCTCGTGTTTAAGGATCGGAATTTTGCCGCCACAAATGGCATCCCGTTCGGTAAGGATACAAATAGCGGTTTCGATCGCCCGAATCAGTTTGCTGGTGAAGCATACATGAACTCGGTAGGTTTCGAGTTTGCAGGAGGCGATCGTCGCTTCTGCCCGACCGCGCTCACTCAACGGAACATCCACCCAACCTGTAAATTTGTTGGCGGCATTCCAGAGGCTCTGTCCGTGACGAACCAGAATCAATTGAGACATGGCGATGATTAATGGATTGTCATCATTCTCGTGGGGGCAGTAGGATGGGTTAGCGATAGCGTAACCCATGCGGATGTTGGGTTTCGTACCTCAACCCAACCTACAAAAGTTTTCTATTTGATTATGTCTACTTACTTAACAGCTAATAGCTATTAGCTGTTAGCTATTCAAAATTCCATCTTTCTTCGCCATCAGCACCATTAAGTCCACCACACGGCTGGAATAGCCCCATTCGTTGTCATACCAGGATACCAATTTGAAGAAGTTGGAGTTCAGCTCAATGCCTGCCCTGGCATCGAAAATGCTGGAACGCGCATCACTACGAAAGTCCATCGAAACGACTTCTTCATCGGTGTAGCCGAGGATGCCTTTCAAATCTCTCTCAGCTGCGGCTTTCATCGCACTGCAAATGTCCTTGTAGCTAGTCGCTTTCTCTGTTTTGACGGTCAAATCAACAACTGATACATCGGGGGTGCCAACGCGAAATGCCATTCCAGTCAGTTTGCCTTTTAGCTCCGGTAGAACGAGGGCGACGGCTTTAGCGGCTCCTGTAGATGAGGGAATGATGTTTTGGGAGGCACCCCGTCCACCGCGCCAGTCTTTTTGGCTGGGACCATCGACCGTTGGCTGAGTTGCAGTCATGGCGTGAACCGTAGTCATCAAACCTTCGCTAATTCCAAAGGTTTGGTGCAGCACTTTTGCGACGGGGGCAAGGCAGTTAGTGGTACAGCTTGCATTGGAGACAATTAGATCCTTGGTGGGATCAAACTGGGCTTCGTTGACACCCAACACAAAGGTGGGGACTTTCTCAGGATCCTTGGTCGGAGCGGAGATGACGACTCGCCTGGCTCCTGCTTTGAGGTGGTTTTCAGCACCAGCATAGTCAGTAAAGCGTCCGGTAGATTCTACGACATAATCAGCGCCCAATTTGCCCCACGGGAGCTGGCTGGGGTCTCTTTCAGCCATACAGGGAATGAAGCGGCCGTTGATGGTGATGCCATCGCTTTTGGCTTCAACAGTCCCTTTGAAGGTGCCGTGGGTGGAGTCATATTTGAACAGGTAGGCAAGGTTGTCGGCAGGAACGAGGTCGTTGATACCAACAATTTCAACATTGGGGTAATCCGTTGCAATCCGGGCTACGAGTCGTCCAATCCGACCAAATCCGTTGATACCAACTTTTACTGTGGACATTGTTTAATCTCCTTATTCAGGGGTAGAGCGTGGAGGGGGAGGGGGGAGGTTTGTATTCCGTAGGGACTAGCGGCCTGTCAGAGATCCCCCTAAATCCCCCTCTTAATAAGGGGGACTTTCGGAG
>JAAUSG010000257.1 GCA_012034055.1 Leptolyngbyaceae cyanobacterium RU_5_1
AGGATAGATTTGAGGGATAGCTCAAATCTACAAAACCAAATTTTCAGGGTGTTTTTGAGGGTTTTTAACCCCTCAAAACAGTTTTGACAGACCAACTAGCGATCGATCGCCGCCAACGGGTGATAGCGAACCCTCTCCATAAAATGTCCGATTAGATAAAGAGACCCACACAACACTGTCAACTCTCCACTGCTCATCGTTTGAGTGGCCGTCTCCAGGGCCACCACAACATCGGGATAGGTTTGGCATGAGGCTAAACCAGGACACACCTGACTGGCTAACGTTGTCAACGTTTCTAAATCAGCGGAAATGTGATTGGGAACCGGAACCAGGTACAGACTGTCTCCTGCTCTCAGCAATGCCTTGAAAATATCAGCGTGATCTTTGCTGGATATCATGCCGATCACCCAGTGGATGGTAAGGGGTGAGGGGATTTTGGATTCTAGATTTTGAATTTTAGATTGAGAAATTTCCTCATCTCCCCATCTCCCTATCTCCCCATCTCCGAGGCTATCCACAAACTCTCGCAACACGGTGGCACTGGCAGGATTATGGGCCCCGTCGATCAGAATGCGGTGTCCCTGCCACTCAAACCATTGCAGTCGGCCTGACCAGCGAGTTTTTGCCATCCCGTTGGCGATCGCCTCATCCGAGATCGTCCAGCCCTGTTCACGCAGGAGCTGGATGGCCGCGATCGCCAATGCTGAGTTCTGCAACTGAATCGCACCCTGCAAGGATAACGGATAACGAATCGATCGCAGAATATGGAGAATTCCGGGTTCTCCAAGGTCAGTCGGCTCCGATTCAAGTTCGTATTCCTCAATTCCCTGATATTCTGCCCAGCCATTTCCCAAATCCTTTGCAGATTGCGGATAAACCATTGTGCAGTTCAGTTCAACGCCCCGACGGTGGATCACGGAAGCCGCTTCGGGGGGTAGCTGCCCAACAACAGCTGAACAGTCTGGCTTCAGGATTCCAGCTTTCTCCCAGGCAATGTCGGCTAAGGTCGGACCTAACCGCTGCCAATGTTCGCGGCTGATGGAGGTAATAATGCTGACGAGGGGGCGATCGCAGACATTGGTTGCATCCAATCGCCCACCCAATCCCACTTCCATCACCGCAATGTCCACCTGCTGCTCAGCAAAGTACAACCACGCGGCTGCTGTAACTACCTCAAACAACGTCGGAGGCGGTTCATTGGGCTGAATGGCTGCAATCACCCGCTGTAAGATCTGCTCCAGTTCATTGGTCGCGATCGGCTTTTCATTCAAAACAAATCCGCTCCGTCCAATCCACCAGATGCGGAGAGGTGTAGCGCCCCGTGTGGTAGCCTGCCTCGGTCAGCACAGATGATAGATACGCACAGACCGACCCCTTGCCATTGCTGCCTGCTACATGAATAATCGGCACCTGTTGCTGAGGATTGCCCAGGTTGTTCAACAGTTGTTGGCTGGATTCCAGTCCCAGCCGAACTCCAAAAGGCTTAAACGGTTTCAGCAACACGTCGATGGTCAAGTTTCATCTCCTACAGCAGTCTCGATCAAAAGTTGGAGTACTCACTCAGAAGCACACAGCAATTTTATTCTGCGCTTGCTCCGTCACAACAAACGCACGAATCTGAGAAACAGAGCTGTGAGAATGCCTGGATTAAGCATGAAGAGATGATTCAACTGCCTCGGCTAACACCTCATCCATCCAGGCATTGATACTTTTCCCAGCTTTCTTAGCAGCAACGAAGATTTGCCGATGACGTTCGGGTGTAGTGCGAAAAGGTAACTTTCCGGAGAATGGCTTGTCAGGCTCTTCTCCTAGTTCGTCGCAAAACTCCAAGTAATCATCAACTGAATCCTGAAATGCTTGACGAGCTTCCTCGACAGTCTTACCTTTGAACGTTACGACATCTTTAATGTCTAAAACGTAGCCGGAAAGCATTCCAGTTTCTACATCTACTTCAATAACCCCTGTATAGCCCTTGTAATTCAACATAGTTAGCTCATTGATGAGTCTAAAAGAAATAAGCTGGGAAATCCGAATCTACCGAAGTGAATCAATCTAATTAAAATATGGATTTCTTGATAAAAATAAGAAGCTAATTTTTATCAGTTTTACGTCAAACTATCTGGCGGTTCAATTCCAGCACTTTCTAAAAAGCGTCTAATACTTTTCACCATTCCTTTATCTATATCGGGTTCAGGATGTGGTTCATGAAAAACAGCTCTTACACCATTCAATGCAACCCTACGTCTAGACCTGGATCCCGTTTTAATAATTGCGCCTAACGCTTCAAACAAGCTTTCTACTTCATTCCAACGAATATTTGCAGGAATAGGATCTGTAAAAATTGATTGGAGAGTTTTTTGATGCTTATTGTTTAAGTGTTTTTCTTCATTTTTTTCACCTGACATAAACTGTTTCCTTAAAAATATGTAAGTTTGAACTATATTATTTTCAGATTTCCCAGTTTTTAGCCTTGATGGGCATCGGGTTCATCCCCGGTGGCTGCGGCATTAGCAGTTTGCCCCGTTCTTCGCTTCCGGTTGCGTGATTCACTTTGATTTAAAGATATCAAAATATGATATCAAAGTCAAGCGGGTAAAACGAAAGAGAGGGTAGATACTATCTATCCTCTCTTTCAGCTATCGCTAACGTTCTGCTTACTTGTTGCTATCCACAAAGTCAGCATCAATCACGTCATCGGTGTTGCTGCTGGCAGTAGAGCCATTCGTAGAATTGCCGCTAGTACCGCCTGAATTGGCATTGGCGTAGATGGCCTGCCCGACTTGCATCAGCGCTTGCTGCAAGTCACTGGTGAGCGACTTCATCTGGTCATAGTCTTCGCGATTGACAGCTTCACGCAGGTTCTTGACCAATTCCTCAACTCGGCTCTTCTCAGCCGCAGGCACCTGACCATTCAGGTCTTGCAGTTGCTTCTCTGCTTGATATGTCAGAGAATCAGCCGTGTTCTTAGTGTCGATCTGCTCACGACGCTTACGGTCTGCTTCCGCGTTGCGATCGGCTTCTTTGACCATGCGCTCCACTTCACCCTTGTCGAGTGTGGAAGAACCGCTGATCGTGATGGATTGCTGCTTGCCAGTGCCTTTATCTTTCGCAGAAACCGACAGAATCCCGTTGGCATCCAGGTCAAAGGTGACTTCAATTTGGGGAATGCCACGGGGAGCGGACGGAATGCCATCCAACCGGAAGGTTCCCAGACTCTTGTTGTCATTTGCCATCTCCCGCTCACCTTGCAGAACGTGGATTTCGACGTTCGTCTGGCCATCGGCAGCGGTCGAGAAGACTTCCGATTTCTTGGTGGGAATCGTGGTGTTGCGCGGAATGATCTTAGTCATTACCCCACCGAGGGTCTCCACACCCAGGGACAGCGGCGTCACATCCAGCAGCAGCATATCGGTGACTTCACCGCCTAACACACCAGCTTGGACTGCTGCACCCACGGCAACCACTTCATCCGGGTTGACGGTCATGTTCGGCTCTTTGCCCGTGATGCGGCTGACCAGTGCCTGCACCGCCGGAATTCGGGTTGAACCCCCTACCAATACGACTTCATCGATGTCAGTAGCAGACAGTTTGGCGTCGCGCAGCGCTTGTTCAACGGGAACACGACAGCGATCGAGCAAATCCGCACACATCTTCTCAAACTCAGCCCGTGTCAGGGTCAGGTCAATGTGCTTCGGACCGTCTTGAGTTGCGGTGATGAAGGGCAGATTGATGTTGGTCTGGGTCGAGCTAGACAACTCAATCTTGGCTTTCTCAGCCGCTTCGGTCAGCCGCTGCAGCGCTTGCTTGTCTTTGCGCAGCTCAATCCCTTCCATGCGCTTAAATTGTTCAGCCAGCCAGTCCACAATCTTCTTGTCGAAGTCGTCCCCACCCAGGTGAGTGTCGCCACTGGTGGATTTCACTTCCACAACCCCATCGCCCACTTCCAGCAACGACACGTCGAAGGTTCCACCCCCCAGGTCAAACACCAGAATGGTTTCGTTGGTTTTCTTGTCCAATCCGTAAGCCAGCGCTGCCGCCGTCGGTTCATTGACGATCCGCAGGACTTCAATTCCAGCAATCTTGCCAGCGTCTTTGGTGGCCTGCCGCTGGGAGTCGTTGAAGTAAGCCGGTACTGTGATCACCGCTTGCGTCACCTTTTCACCCAGGTACTTGCCAGCGTCATCAACGAGCTTACGCAACACTTGAGCCGAGATCTCTTCCGGTGCAAACTTCTTACCGGCTGCCGAAGAATCCAGCTTGACGTTGCTGCCGTCATTCACGACTTTGTACGACACCTGCTTAGACTCTTGGTTTACTTCGTCCGGCTTGCGACCAATAAAGCGCTTGACAGAGTAGAAGGTGTTTTCAGGGTTCATGACGGCCTGCCGCTTGGCGATTTGTCCCACCAGGCGATCGCCATTCTTGCTGTAAGCCACAACCGATGGCGTTGTCCGTCCCCCTTCCGCATTGGCAATCACCACGGGCTGCCCACCTTCCATCACAGCCACACAGGAGTTCGTTGTTCCTAAGTCAATTCCAACTACCTTAGCCATCTCGTTCAACCTCTCGTATCTCGGATTCGCACATTTACAATTCCTATACGTCCAAGTTACAAGTGGCTGACTAATTCAGAGGTTCGGCAGTACCCCCTCTATAACGGGTGATTGCCGTACATCAGGTTATTGGTGGCACAGTGCTTCAAGATAGTTAAGTGCTGCTTTAATGACTGCTAGCTTATGATTTGCGTATGAAGTTCGAGTGGGACGAGTCAAAAGCCGATGCTAACCTGAAGAAGCACGGCGTCAGCTTTGAAGAAGCCAAAACTGTCTTTGATAATCCAATGGCAGTTATCTTCGATGATGAAGCGCACTCCATAGACGAGCAACGAGAAATCATTATCGGTCACTCTCGGAAAAATAGATTGCTTTTGGTTTCTTTCACTGAGCGCTCCAACTCCATTCGGATTATCAGTGCCCGTCCAGCTACTCGAAGGGAACGTGAAGATTATGAACAAAACATCTTTCGATGAATCTTCAAATTTCGATGATGAGATGTTGCCTGAGTACCGCTTTGACTATCAGAAGGCAAAACCCAATCGTTTTGCTACCCATAGTGGGAAGAAAATGACCGTTGTGGTATTAGATGAGGATGTTGCCCAAGTTTTCACTACCCCAGAATCCGTTAATAAGGCACTAAAAGCATTAATTGAAGTTGTGTCGCGAGTATCATTAGAAGCAGATGATTCGCAAGATACGAATAGATTGCAAGAACAATCTGAGCAATCTCAAAAATCATACAGTCTTGACGAGATTCGGCAGCAGTATCCTCGCGCCTATGAGCCTTGGAGTGTGGATGAGGATGAACAGCTAAAGTTGCATTACGCCCAACAAGCATCAGTTGACAAATTAGCAACAGAGTTCCAGAGACAGCCCAGTGCGATTCGATCGCGACTTAAGAAACTCGGTTTGTTGTAAATGTATTTGTATACCGCAGCTTGATCGGGTGGAGGAAGGCATTTAACCTTCACCTCCTACGCTACCTGCTGACAGATTCAGGGGTTCGGCAGTCCTCACTCCTTAAACGGGCGATCGCCGTACATGGCTCGCGATTAGTGAGATACCTTCATAGGGTGAGAATCAGCGGATAATAGGCATAGGTTGTATTAGTGTGCATCAAGCTTTCATGCAGTTGTGAGTGGGACGATGCCAAGAATCTCGAAAATATCCGTAAACCATCGATATGAACGTCAACGACTCCAACAATACCTCACAGACTGATTGGGCTGCATTGGAAGCAATGACTGATGAGGAGATTGACTACTCAGACATTCCACCATTGACTGAGGAGTTTTTTGAAAATGCCACACTAAGAATTCCGGCAGTTCAAGCTCGTAATCTGGTTCGATTAGACCCAGACGTTATGATGTGGTTTCAATCTCAGAGTGCAGAGTACAAAGCCTTAATCAATACAGTCTTGCGACGTTACATTGAGAATAACGACGACAGGCACGCAGGATAACACGACGTTGGAGCGGACAGCCATAATCTTGGCGTTCAGTTTGAGTTTATTCTGCTGCTCAACTTAGCCGTTAGGTGGCTTCGTTTTTAGGGTTGGGACGGTACGTTAAAACTGTTGCTTAGTAGTATCAATATTTCACAAAATTTTGGAATGAATATTCAGCTAGTGCCATTTCAGCAAGATGAGTCTTGGGGGTATCGAGATGAAAAAGATGAAGTAGTAATTTCGCCCCAATTTAACTATGCTCATGAGTTCTCAGAAGGTTTGGCAGCAGTAAAAATAGGTGAAAAATGGGGCTACATTAATAGTTCTGGAACAGTAGAAATACAACCTAGATATGACAGTGCTAGCAAGTTTTCTAGTGGTATTGCAAGGGTAAAAGTTGGCAGTAAATATGGATATATAAAAAACACTGGAAGAATGCTGATTCAACCTCAATTTGGCTGGTCTGGAAATTTTTCGGAAGGCTTGATTCCAGTCTTAATTGACAAGAAAGTAGGTTACATGGATGAAGGTGAGAATGTAATTATCAATCCTGCGTTTGATGAAGCACTTAGCTTTTCACAAGGACTTGCAGCAATCAAAATGAATGGAAAGTGGGGTTACGTTGAAAAAACAGGTCGTCTGATTGGCAATCTAGAATTTGATGAAGCGACTCAATTTTGTGAAGGTTTAGCACGAGTTAAAATTGACGAAAAGTGGGGATATATTAACCAGAAAGGCCAAATAGTAATTCAATGTCAGTTCGATGAAGCTACTGATTTTTTAGAAGGGGTAGCACAAGTAAGAGTTCTTGACGAAATCAAGCATATTGACAGAACGGGCAATGTACTGTGGTGAGTTCGATCGCCCCTCGCCATCTCTTCTCCCCGCACAGCACTGACCAAACGCGCGATCGCGGTTGGAACCGTGACCGTAGGCGCGATCGCCCGGATTAGAATGAAGGGGCAACTGTTGAAACGAGGTTAAGCTTGTGTCACCCTGATCCCTGGCACCTGACCCCTCACCTCACCCAACAACCAACCGCTAACACCTAAAACCCCTAGCTATGGCAAGCGGGCAACCTCAAGAAATTGACATCCAGAATGAGCAGTCCTTGAACACACTCGTGCGGGCCATCACACTCGCACAAAATCAGTTCGCACTGATCTTGGTGCGCTGTAACTACGCTCAACTGCGCGATCGCATCACTATCCACCTACAAGAGCGTTGTCCCTTTCCCGTCCATACCCTGACGCTGCCAGAATCAGCAAAGACTCTCTACACCACAATTCAAACTGAGATAAAAGGCTGGAGTGATGAAGGGATGAACCAATGGAGTGACGAAGAGATCCCTTCCGTGTCCTCCCCCACCCCCACCTCCCCCAC
>JAAUSG010000258.1 GCA_012034055.1 Leptolyngbyaceae cyanobacterium RU_5_1
CTCCAGAAGTTGTGTATTGGGAGCAGCGAATAGGTTGTTAAAAGGCTTGAATCAGGACATCAGGATCTCAATTTTCAGAGCTTAGAGATCCCTCAAAATTGTCTAACTGCTTGGATCCACTTCAGACTGGGTGCTTAAAGGAGAAGTCTAAAGATGTCTCAACTCATGCAATGCAAAACTTTTTTGAATGCCAAACCTTAGCTGACTGCAATGGCAGTAAAGATGGTGGTGACTACAAACAGAGCGCGATCGCGGCTTGGAGGACATACCGTTGCTGCTGATCCACAGTGGGGTAGGAAGCGAAGTACATGGCGGGTTCAACCGCGTAGTTGTTCATGACTCCGGTTTCGTCAACGGTATACATGGCGTGCTCTCCTTTTTGTAACGTTATGTAAAGTAATGTAAAGGAATTATTACAAATAGTCAAGGGGTTCTCGTTCATCTGCGATTTGGGTTTGCTGAGATGCCGATAAGCATTGCTTAATGGTTGCAACCTGCGAGAGGCAATTGTCTCTGGTGTGAAGCAGGTAGCTCTGTTCGGCGGCTGCTTACAGCCAGCGACGCACAGAAGCCTGATAGGGCAAGTAGTCTGACGGAAAGCGGGTCTCCAGGTAGTGCTCCTCTCGCGGGATGACCACGAACGATATCAGCGCCACTGCTGGCATGAGGGTGACGAGTAGCCAAGGACTGTTGACCCAGAATACTCTTACCTCTCTGTCCGAAAATTGGAGGTCATTTCAGAGCAAGCACTTGCTTATGCGAAAAACAGGGGCTAACATTTTTGTTAGAACGTATTAATGAGCAAGTGCTTGCTTATTAATACGCCTAGAGCAACACGAATATTAGGAGTACTCTTGTGAATCAGCATTTTGCTGTCGATGCTGCCATGAGTTTAGGTGAGGCGATGCAAACTCTACGTGCATCCGAGCTTAAAGGTGACATGACCAACAAAATGCCAGCAGAAATCATGCAAGCCGTTGAACAGCATGATGCAGTCCATATTCTGTTTAATTGCGGCACTTCGATTCAGGACGAGATTGCGGCCCACGTCTGGATGCTATTGGCGACGACGGTGAATATCAGTGAGGTGCACCGTGCGGTTGCTAGCCTGGAGCATCGTAGTGTTTTGGCGGGAATTGGACATCTCAAGCTGATTGGGATCTGGGTTCGCTGTCTGCCTCGAATTATGGGCATTATCGTGAGCCGCTTACGCATGAACAAGAGGTTGGCGGTTGAGGATCTGCCCCACTTGAAGGCGCAGTCTGTCCTGAAGATTCGCCAGGAATACGGGATTGTTGTGTAAATTCAATGCCTCGCAATAAAACCATTTCGGATGCAGACATTCTGGCGGCGGCGCGATCGCTCTTTCTTCAGGAAGGGGCGAAGGCGTCTACCCGAACGTTGGCTAAAACCGTTGGCATTTCTGAAGCGGTGATTTTCCAGCGATTTGGAACCAAAGAAAACCTTTTCTTTGCCGCGATGGTGCCACCGGAGGCGCAGCTTGAGGCTATCTTTAGTGTTCAGCCGGGTGAAAACCAGGTGACGGCAAACCTGGAACTAATCAGCGTACAGATTGTTGCCTACTTTCGCGAGGTGATGCCGGTTTTTTTGTCCCTGATCAGTCATCCCGCTTTCGATATGCCGTCTTTCCTAAAACGTCATAGGATGCCTGCGATGCAATTGAGCGATCGCTTGCAAAACTATCTGAACGCGGAGGCAAGCCTGGATCGGATCGGTAAAGACCATGTGGCAGCGGCGGCAACCGTTTTACTCTCACACCTGCACAATCTGGCATTGTCGGAAACGATTGGGGTACATCAGCCGATTGAGACGGAGAGGGCTATTGCTGATGCGATCGCGGTGTTATGGGCAGGATTGGCTCCAAAGTCTTGAGCTGCCGCGATCACAATTCTGGCGATCGCGCCTATCAAAACTGGAAATTGGTGCGAATGGTTCCGACCCAGATTGTGTCGTTGCCGCGATTATGTTCGGGATTGATAATCACCAGGAATCCTGGAGAGATGGTGATATTGTCGGTAATTGAGTAGCGATAGAGGGCTTCTATGTGCCAGGCGGTTGTGCCGTCTTCGCGATCGCGGACATCGTTGCGGGTGACTTTGGGGGGTTGACCGACAATGAACCCTAACAGGCTTCCTGGACGACCGAGATCTGGCAATGCCAGGGTCACTGCCCAATTGAAGATGGTGGCATCATCGCTCTGTTGTACTGCTGCGTTACTGCTTTTCGCATGGGCCAGGGTTAACCCTGCCCAGCCGGAGAGTGCCAGCTTGGGACTGACTTGGAAGAATGCCTGGACGCCAAAGTTGTCCGCTGCCGTCGCGACTTCGCCAAAGGGTTGATTGGCAAATTCGCTGCCGGTTTCGCCGGAAACCACCACACCATCACCCGGAAAATAGGAGCGGGCGTAGGTGAGACCAACGCTGAGGGCTTCCGTGGGTTGAAAGGAAAGCTGGGCCAGGGCGGCAAAAGCGCCATTAAATAACCCGTTTTTCAGGCTGGGGTCGTTTGCATTGGCAGCTAGGTAGCCCAGGGAGAGCGCGATCGCGTCACTAAGCTGGTAGTGCATGGATGCCCCTGTGCCTTCCAAACCCTGATAGTAAATGGGATTGAACCGTCCAAAGCGGGAAATGGCTCCGTTGAATTCTTCCTCAAAGTACGGATTGAAAGCTCCAAAATTCACATCAAACTCACCACCAACGGCATCAATGATAAAGGTGAGTCTGGAGTTATACCCTTCACCATCGGCATCGGCATCGTCACCATTCAAATCACCGATACCGAATCGGTAAAAGAGTTTGCCCAGTCGAACGGCTCCATTGTTGCCTTCATCGAAGGATAGCCGCGTCATACTGGTGCCTGTGACGTTTGGAAAGCCATCTTCACCAGGACCGAAGGGGGTGACGTTGAGCGCATCCAACCGGGTTTGGAGCAAATCTTTGCCGGTAAAGCTGGGTTAAATGCTAACCGAACTCGGTAGTCAAACACGGGGTTGTCTTCCAGACCTTCACCACTGCCATCGGCTTTATCGCGACCAAAGACGCTGCTGACGGCAAAGGCGGCTTCCCCAAATAGTTTGGTGGTTGGCGAGAACTGCTGTTTTTCCAGGGTGGCAGTCCGGACTTCGAGGGCATCGATGCGACCGCGCAGGGTGGCGATTTCAGCCGCAAACTCTTCCTGAAGTTTCTTGAGGGTTTCTAAATCCTCTTTTCTCACGAAGTCGGCGGTGGCGGCGGCTAATAGTTCCTGAATTTTATCCAGGCAGGCATTCAGCCCGGCGGCAAATTCGTAGCGGGTGAGGGCGCGGTTGCCGCGATAGGTTTTGTCGGGATAGCCAACAATGCAGCCGTAGCGTTCGACTAAGGATTGCAATGCTTGAAAGGCCCAATCGGTGGGTCTCACGTCCGTAAGCTGGGAGACGGAGGTTACCTGGCTCATGGAGTTTGCTGAGTCATCCAGTTGCATTGGGCGATCTGCGTCAGCGTGTCAGTTGTGGATCGCGAGGAGGACGGGATCTGATTCGCTTCCACACCTCCGGCAATCATCAGACTCGCACTGAACGCGATCGGGCTGATCAATAGACTATTCAATCCAGATTTGAACATTAACGGCGTTCCTCACACATTTTCTATAGGCGAACTTAATTGTAATTTCCTATTACAGCCGAATCTGGTTAAGCGAGGGTAGGTTTGCCTTGTTTTGAATCAATCAAGTTTGAGAATGAGAATAGTTCTCACTCTCTGGGAGTCAATAGTAGAAGGAGTGGGGTTCGCTGTCAATTATTTGAAGTGGGGCTGGCGCGATCGCGGCTCTGAGCTGTGGGGTCATGGTTTAGGTTCCCAGAGGTCAAAGTCGGGAAGTTGAGGATTGTCAAACCCTCTCTGACTCGTTATCTTTCAGTCAGAAACGATTGATTAGGGGAACCTCAAATGGCGACCAACACTTCTTTAGAGGAACGACTTGCAGCCGTGGAAGCCGCGATCGTTGAGTTGCAAAAGCAAGTTGTGAATCCTCAACCGACGAACTGGCTACACCAAATCACAGGGTCTTTCAAGAATGAACCTGCCTTTGAGGAGGTACTTGCTTACGGACGAGCGATTCGCCAAGGCGATGAGTCTATCCTCGAAGCGCACGATGAGCCATGAAATACTTGTTGGATACGGATCACCTGAGTATTCTTCAGCGGCAAACAGGGCAAGATTACAGTAACCTTGCGATGCGAATGGCTCACTACCCACTGTCAGAGTTTGCTGTATCGACTGTGACGCTTCATGAACAGATGCTTGGCATTCACGCTTACATTAATCGCGCTCGTCATCTGAATGACGTAGTGAAAGGATATGAAATGATGGCGCAACTCGTCAGTGATTTCAAAGTGTTGCCCCTGATCTCATTCGATGCAGGTGCAGCTACAACATTTGATCAATTACAATCACAACGGATTCAACTGGCAAAGATGGATGCACGAATTGCGGCAATTGCGCTGTTTCATGAACTGATTCTGTTAACCCGCAATTATCAAGATTTTGGTAAAGTGGCAGGGCTATTGATCGAAGATTGGACAGTTTGAAGCATCAAGTTTGAAGTATCAGGAGAAATAATTGCACTGATCGTGGTGTCAGAGTTGCAGGTACTAGAAGTTTCAAAGATGGAAAATCCGTATTGGTACAGCGAAAAGCATTCACATTTGATAGATCTTGCTACTATTCGCTTAAATGCTTTTCATTTAATGAATATATTTCTTGCTAGTCAGCCTCTTGCATCTAAACATTTTTTAGATGACTCTGAAGATAACTTAGCTAGTCTTCACTGGGAGTTTTATAGAACTGAAATAACGAGGCTTCTAATTAATATTGCAATAAACACTAGAGTTTTTGATGATCAGATGAAATCTGGCAACTATCGAGACAAATACCTCAAACACTGTAGTGAAGTTGATACAGGAGATTACATTGGTATTTTTCAGGAGGATGAGAAAGATCCAGGAAAGTTTAAAGTTCGAGAAGCTTGCAATAAGATAATTCATGCAGAAACAGTCTGACCTCTTTTTGAGAGAGGTGACTTTCCCCATTATTTGATAGACGAAATAGATAACTTAGATGAAGATTATGAATGGTGGTATTTAACTGGGGAAATTGAAATGACAGGTTCAAGAAACCTTAAAGGTGAAACTGTCAATTGGTTCGTCAATCTTTTTGTTCTTCCTTTCATAGAAACTGTGATTGATCTGATTTCCTTTAAAGTTGGTGAATCAAGTGAAGTTGAGGAGTAACACAGAAATCGCTGTATAACATCGTTGTTGTTGCAGCGACGGTTTAGAGAGCTACAAAGGTCATCTGCCGCCGCTGCGGTTTGCTGTTAGATCATTCTATGCATCACTTCTATCTCTACTGCTTAAAGCTGAAGCGGCCGTTGATTTTTTCACCGTTGATGTCTGTCAGGATGGCAACGTTGTAGTCTCCGGGCATACTAGCATCGGGCATTTTTTTGCCATAGTGCTTGCCCGCTGGCTCGTAGGGGAGGTCGATGTCTTGTTGGGAGCCATCGGGAAACTCAACTTTTGCGGTCACTTTCGCATCAGGAATGATTTCGGTGAGGTCGCCTTTATACAAGAAGAAGTCGAGGTGGGTGCCATCGCCTTCTTTGGAGGGGACAAACTCCAGATGGTAATCACCTGATTTCACGACCTGACCACCGTGCTTACTGCCTGACTCTCCAGCAGTCCCTGAAGCAGTATCTGGACTGGGGCTAGCGGCGGGATTGGAGGCAGCGGGTGAACTGATGTTCGCGGTTTCTGGAGTGGATGCGTTGTTGCTGCACGCACCTAGCATGAGAATTGCAACACTGCTAGCAACAAAAAAAGACTGACGAAAGACCATGATGAACATCCTCTTAGATAACTTTAATGAACTAATTGCCTGCAACGCCCAAGGGATTGGGACTGCTTTCGGAGACAACGGGATGCGATCGCTGAGGCACTACAAAGCGGCTGAACTGGACATACAGGGCCGGCAGGACGATCAGCGTCAGGGCAGTGGAGGTAAATAACCCACCTAAGACGACGACGGCCAGCGGTTGCAGGATTTCTTTTCCGGCTCCAGAGCCAATGGCGAGGGGCAGCATTCCCAGAGCGGAGGTAAATGCGGTCATCAGGATGGCCACGAGCCGTTCTGTTGAGCCTTCAACCAACACCTGTTGGAGTGGTTGTCCTTGCGCCAGGCGACCGTTGTAGTTATCGACGAGCAACAAGCCATTGCGGGTGGCTACGCCGAATAGGGTAATGAAGCCGACCAGGGAGGCGACGGAGAGAATGCCGCCGGTGAGGGCGACGGAAATGATGCCGCCGACCAGGGCTCAGGGTAGATTGATCAGAATCATCAGCGTGGATGGGATTGATTTCACTGCAAAGTACATCAGGATTGCGATCGCGATCAGGGCGATCGCGATCGCAATCAATAGGGTTTGACTGGCTTGTTCTTCGGCTTCAAACTGCCCGCCATATTGGATGTAGTAGCCCTGGGGCAGGGATACTTGCTCTTTAATCCGGGCGCGGATATCGCGAATCACGGAGCCGAGATCGCGCCTCTGGGCATTGGCGGAGACGACAATCAGGCGGGAGACATTTTCTCGGTTAATCGTGTTGGGGCCGGTGCCATACTCGATGGTGGAAACCTGGGAGAGGGGAATTTTTTTGCCATCGGGGGTATCTACGAGCAAATTGCCGATGGTTGCCAGGTTGCTGCGGTCTTTGGGGGTGAGCCAGACCAGCAGATCAAACACCTGCTGTTGTTCCAGGACTTGAGAAACGACGCGCCCGTTCAATGCGGTTTCGATGGTTTCAGCCAGATCCCCAACCCGCAATCCATAGCGGGCAGCGGCGGCGCGATCGAAGCGGATCTGGAGCTGGCGGATTGGCACCTGGGGTTCTACTTGCAAATCGGCAATGCCGGGAACATCGCGGATGGCGGCTTCAACCTGCTGGGCGATCGCGCGGAGGTTGGGCAGTTCGGGACCAAACACTTTGATGGCGATCGCGCTTCTCACTCCCGACAGCACTTCATCAATTTGGTGTGAAATAAACCCACCCACCAGGGGTGCCACGCCGGGGAGCTGGGCAAACTGTTGGCGCAGGGTTTCTAAACTGCCCTGTCGGTCTCGCATCCCGCTTTCACTCAGGATCACATCCAGGTGGGCCAGGTTGACTCTTGAGAAAGCCAATCACAGACGCAACCGAATGTCTGGGCGGAATCTCAATGCACATATGGACATGATCCGGCAGCAAATGCCCTTCCACAATCCGACACTCCTTTTGTCGTGCCAGTTCATGAAATA
>JAAUSG010000259.1 GCA_012034055.1 Leptolyngbyaceae cyanobacterium RU_5_1
ATGGAGCACTCTCGTCGAGAAGCTGCAACGGATGATCGCACCTCGTTCAACCCAATTCCCAAGGCGGCTCCAGCCAAAGAGCAAACTCGGATGGAGCGTTTTCAAAAGAGATCCCAAGATGAGGATGACCGAACCGTCTTCAAACCGATCCAAAAGCCGCTTGCTAAAGAGCAGACGCAAATTAACCGCGATCGCGGTGCCAAACCACCAGATGACCACACCACACTTTGAATTGCGATCGAGCACAGCCTCTGAACAACTCACTGATCGCTTTGTACTTCAACTTTGTACTTCAACCATGAGGCAAGAACCATGATCAAAATTAAGATTATTCATAACCAAACGGGTGAATCCCGAGAACAAAAACTCACCTCTGAAATGTTGAGTCAAGGTCGGGGCTTAATCGGGCGACACCCGAACTGTGACCTGGTTTTGAACAGTTCTGACGTGAGTCGCGTCCATGCCAGGATTATTTGCCAGGAAGGACAGTATTACTTTTCTGATCTGGGTAGTACAAGCGGTTCCATCTTTAATGATGAAACGGCCCAGACGAATCAGAACTTCTTCCTGAAGTCAAACGACATGATTCGAGTTGGCGACTTTATCCTCCTGGTCAAAGAGGTAGACGCTAAAGCTGCTCGGGCAGGTAAGTCAGCCGTCAACCTGGGTCAAATAGCAGCTGTACTTGTGATTGTGCCAGTGCTGGTGGTACTGGTGGTACTTGCGACTACCCATGCTTCCCTGGCAGTTGACGGTACTGCATTGGAAAAGTTACTCGACAATGGCATCAACTTCTTCAGCCACCTCAATCAGTAGTTCACTTGCGAACCAACACATCATCGGTTAAATCAATCCCCAAGACATGAATCCCAAGTCTGAAAAAGAAATTATCAGAAAGTATCGCAGTACCAGAACTAGAACAGTGATTGCCGTTCGATTTCTGGTGCTCCTGATTGTTGTCCCGTTGGTGGTTCAACAGGTGTCAAAGCGATTCATCGTGGCCCCCGTCCTCGATCGTGTTAGAGGTGAGGAGTCCGCTGCTCAAGTCTTCCTCAATGATGAAATGAAAGAGGAGGCATTCAAAGAACTGCAAGCGTATGAGGAAACTCTTAAGTTTGATGCCCTCATCCACTCCATTCCACCCCGGTCAGCAGAAGCATCCGGTCAACCTGCCGCCGAAAAAGAGTCCAGTTCAGCTCCATCAGAAGCGTCCGGTCAACCTCCTGGCGAAAAAGGCTCTGGTTCAGCTCCATCAGAAGAAGCATCCGGTCAGCCTCCTGAAAAGCCTCCTGGAGAAGGATCCAGTCCACCTCCATCAGAACCAGCCGCCAATCAAGCCCTTTCTGACGAAGACCGAGAAAAACTGGTTAAACAGAAGGCGATCGAGATTGCTGAGGAGTTCCGTAACAAAAGTAAGGACGCGATGAGCAACGTGTTTGCTGACGTAATTGCTCTAGGAGCCTTTGTTTTGTTGCTCTTAGTGAATCGTGAAGCCGTTGCTGTGTTGAAGCTGTTTACAGATGGCGTTACACAAGGGCTGAGTGACAGTGCCAAAGCGTTCATTCTGATCCTGCTGACAGATATTTTTGTGGGCTTCCACTCACCTCATGGATGGGAAGTATTGCTGGAAGCGGTTGCGGGACACCTGGGGATTGCAGCCAGTCGGACTGGCATCTTTTTCTTCATCGCTACGGTTCCGGTCGTATTGGACACGATTTTCAAGTACTGGCTGTTCCGCCATCTCAGCCGCATGGCTCCTACAACACTAGCGACCTACAAAGAAATGAATGACTGATTCTTTCCAGTTGGGAGTCAAGTATGAATTCACCCCTCAAACTCAGCCTCGAACAGCAGTTCAATATCCGGCATTTTGAAACTCAGGTTCAGCAGATGAACCGTGAGGAAGTTCAAGCATACCTGGTCAAACTTTATGAGCAGATGCTCCTGCTCGAAGCCATGTATAAACGGCATCTATTAGAGCGGTTAGGATTGGAGCCACCCCGATTACCGTGAGATTTTTAGTTGGCAAGAGCCTGCAAATCCTCATCCAAAGTATTCGGTTGAGCGCACCATCTACTAGCGATTCTTTAATCCAAAATCGCAAATCTAAAATCCAAAATGGTATTACCTCATTTCCAGTGGTGACCTGAGATTTACGTTATTTTCGGAGATCAATTCATGCAAGAAACTGTCCTAACGACTGACTTTCGCCCCAAGCAAACGTTCGCCCAGGTCATTCAAAATTACGTTCAACTGACTAAGCCTCGCATCATTCTATTGCTGTTAATCACCACGGCTGGTGGTATGTGGATTGCGTCTCAAGGACAGGTTGATCCAAAGCTCTTACTGGCTACGTTGACAGGTGGAGCATTGGCTTCTGGTGCGGCGAACACCATTAATTGCATTTACGATCGCGACATTGATTCCATGATGGATCGCACGCGCCATCGTCCACTGCCCTCCGGTCGAGTGCAGCCGCGAGATGCCGCGATTTTTGCGATCGCCCTGGCGACGCTGGCATTCACCCTACTCACCACCGTCGCCAATTTTTTGAGTGCCTGTCTGGCGATGTCTGGCATTCTGGTGTATGTTCTGGTGTACACGCACTGGCTCAAACGACACAGCACCCAAAACATCGTGATTGGTGGCGCAGCGGGCGCAATTCCACCGCTCGTGGGTTGGGCAGCCGCTACCGGTGATCTGAGTTGGGCAGCCTGGATTTTATTTGCCATTATCTTCATGTGGACGCCGCCGCATTTCTGGGCGCTGGCAATTATGATCCAGGATGATTATGCGAAGGTTGGTGTACCCATGCTGCCGGTGGTGGTGGGGAATGCGGCCACCAGTCGTCAAATCTTCTACTACACGCTGGCATTAATCCCGGTAACCCTGCTCCTGGTCTATCCCTTGCATGTGATGGGAGCGATTTACTGCGGTATTGCGCTCTTGTTGGGTGGGCTGTTTGTGCATAAAGCCTGGAAGCTAATGCAAACCCCATCTGAGTATCAAATGGCGCGATCGGTGTTCAAGTATTCCATCCTCTACATGATGCTACTGTGTGCTGGAATGGGAATCGATAGCTTACCTGCCACGCATCAATTCACCACTACATTCGCAGATAATTTGCAAACATACCTGAGTTATCTGCCGCATCAGTAAAGATGTGCTGTAGCAATCCTGAATGATTCGTTAATGCAAGATCTCCGGCTTCTTTAAGAAGTCGGAGATCTGAATAGCCACCCCGGTAATCAAGTTTGCTCAAGTTAAGTCGGTTGTGTTTGGAAAACTGAAGTAGCGTGAATGAGCGTTAAGCGCTTGAATACAGTCAGGTTAGTCAGATCAGGCTTCATGACAACTTTATATAACGGCGATCTTCACCCCTACTTACTTAATGTCATTTGTGTATAGAATATGGTTCGATCAACTGAAAATAGCTAATAGCTATTAAGTGAGATTGCTATCGATCGATACCCCTAACAGCAATCAGCCCAGTTGTAAACGGGTGCATTGGTCAATTCAAGGATGAATTCAGCCTGAAACCCTGATCAAATCGTTCTGGCTCATTCTGTCCATGACCAACCCCCGATGTTTTATTGTGAGGACTTACTGTGGATCAACATCGCAAATCATTCGGCATCAATGTCATTGGTCAGGCTGGCTTACTTTGTTTGTTGGCTGGCTCTTTCTCGTTCACTGCAACTCCTGTGAGAGCGAATCCAACACCATTGAAATTGCCTACAGACCTGCCCATTGCTGAGAAAACGACTCTAGATTTCGATCAAACCCTGGCGCAGGCAGATCCGGCGGTTTCAAGTCTGGAGCGATCGCTCAGCTCATCGTCGATGGATCAGGTCAACTCGGTTTCCCAGCTCTCAGATGTGCGACCAACAGATTGGGCGTTTCAAGCCTTGCAATCCCTGGTTGAGCGGTATGGCTGTATTGCCGGTTATCCCGATCGCACCTACCGGGGAAATCGAGCCTTGAGCCGCTATGAATTTGCGGCCGGGTTGAATGCCTGTTTAGATCGAATCAGCGAACTGATTGCGACCAGCACCGCTGATTTAGTCACCAAAGACGATCTGACAACGGTACGCAAATTGCAGGAAGAGTTTTCAGCCGAGCTGGCCACGCTGCGGGGTCGGGTGGATACGCTGGAAGTCCGCACCGCGACGTTGGAGAAAAACCAGTTCTCGTTCACAACCAAACTGAGTGGGGAAGCCATTTTCTCAGTCGCTCAAGGTTGGGGTGGCTCTCCGGCTGGAGATGATACTGAAACAACGTTCAACAATCGCGTTCGACTCAACCTGACGAGCAGTTTTTCGGGTAAAGACCTGCTGATCGTCGGCTTGCAAGCCAGCAATTTCTTGAGCAATCCAGTCACTGGCGCAGGGAGCAATCAGGGGACGCTGTTTCCAGATAGTGCCTTGCTGAGTGCTGGGATGACCAAACTAAGCTTTGAACCTCAATTCAATGGCTTTGACCCTAAAACGCTGTCTGAGGTTTCTGCCAATGCAGTTGAGCTGTACAAGCTGGTCTATATTTTCCCATCGGGTCTGAGGAACCTGACGTTGTTCGCAGGAACGGCGGTTGAAGCAACCGATGCATTCCCTGCAATCACCCCCTTTTATGGGGAGGGACAGGAATCCATCTCTCGTTTTGGCGGGTTGAATCCCGTGGTGCGAGTGTCTGGGGCAACCTCTGGGCGGGGGTTAGCATCAGCGGCTGGCTTGATCTGGCAAATCAGCGATCGCGTCGATCTGAGAGCGTTGTACGGGAGCGTGAATGCGAACCTGCCCGCTTCAGCGCCCGATATCCTACCGGGGGTTTCAGGCACACCCTTAGGATCAGGCTTGTTTGGCGGCAGTACGGTGGTCGCGGCTCAGTTGACGTTGAAACCCTTGAAGAATCTGGATATCGGGTTGAACTATGCCAACAGTTCCCACGAAATCAATATCTTAGGCACCGGTTTAACCTCCATCACCGAAGGCAGCGCGTTGGCTGGAGTGTCATTAGGAACCCCAGTCAAGCTGAATTCAGTGGGGGGTACGTTGACCTGGCGCGTGACGCCTAAAATTGCGCTCTCAACCTACGGAGCCTGGATTTCTGCCAGAGATTCTTCCGGTCGAGTCGATGCAGAGGCAACGTACACTAGCTGGATGGTGGGTGCCCACTTCTCAGACGTGCTCGGCAAAGGGAATGCGTTGGGACTCCTCTTCGGACAACCCCTGCACCCTGCTTCCGTGGGCGGCAGAGACGGCAAGAAGTTTCCCAGTCGTGTAGTAGATCCGGCGGTTTCCTATCATCTGGAGGCTTACTACCGCATCCGCATCAATGACAACATCAGTATCACGCCGGGTGTATTCGTTCTGTTTAATCCAGAAACAGATGCGAACAATGGCACAACCACGATCGGTGTCCTTCGGACAACCTTTACGTTCTGACGATCAGGACTTACGCCAACCTCGGAGGTTTTAACCAAGAATCGAACATCATAACCCGCATCGTTGCTTAAACCTCCGAGGTTTTGGTCAAATCGCTTTAATGCCAAACCTGTCTCTCCGGATATTTTGTTTGCTGGAAATCTCCTTAAAAAGAGAGCCACTCTTTGTCCTGGGTTTGTTACTGCCAGTGGCTTACGCTTGCTAATGAAGAGACCTTTTGTATGAAGAGAACAGAACGTTGTTAGAACTCAAGCGCATTGCAACAGGGCTTCTGCTCCTTTTTACTCTGGGCAGTTGCAGTACCCAGTCAGGCAGTATCACCCTTTCCAGCGGGACTACGGGTGGATACTACGACCATCTGGGTCAGCGAATCGCTGATGTCAGCCGGGATGAAGTCGGATTGACGATTCAGCATCATCAATCCCAGGGATCTCAGGAGAATCTGCAACGGTTGCTTGATCGCAAAGCTGACTTTGCGATCGTGCAACTGGATGTTGCCAGCGAAGCGATGCGAAAGGGTAGGGTGCATGCGGTCGCCATCCTGGCAACTGAACAGCTCCATATCATCACCTATGGAAACTCACCGATTCGCAGTTTTGCTGACCTGGAAGGCAAGCGTGTTTCCGTTGGTGCTATTGGCAGTGATATTCGCCACAGTGCCAGTAAACTAATTGAGTCTGCCAAACTAACAATTCAGGAAGATCATTCAGAGCTTCATGAAGCCTTTAGCAAACTCAATCGGCGGCAAGTGGATGCCATGATTTTTGTTGACAGTATCGGTGCCAACAAGGAACTGCAGCAACAGTTTACGGCAAATCCCGATCTGCGGTTTGTCCCGATTCACCCCAGCCTGATCAACTACCTGATGATTCAGGAACCGGGTTCCTATCAGCCCGCCGCCATTTCGGCTGGTACCTACAACCCTCGTCCAACAATTCCCCCCCAAACGGTGCCGACGTTGTCTACTGCAACGGTGATTGTCACCCACCCGGAGGTGAGTCAACAGAAGGTCGGATTGTTGACCTGGGCAATCCTGGCCAACGCCCGCAAATTCTCGCATTTCTATCCAGAACTGCAAACGGGTGATGCCCAATCGCTTCTACAAAAGGGACTGTTCTATATTCACGCTGCTGCCCAGGAGGTTTTTAATGAGGGCGACCCCCGGAGTGCCTGGATTCGCTATTTTAAGGAAAACAGCGACTTGCAATCAGGCTTGGTGATTCTCATCGGTACGAGTGGGTTGGGATTGCTGCTGCGGAACTGGCGGAGTGAGCGGTCAAAGAAATTGATCAGCACCACTCTCGAACGCATTAATGAATTGCAAGAAATCCTACCTCAGGATGCCCATGCAGCCATGAGAGGGGTTGACGAACTGAGCCAGGAACTGCGCGTCATGTTCATTGACGGCAGGGTTAAGCCCGATGTATATCAGGAAATCCATCAAAAGATTCATCTGTTTGCAGAACAGTGTCGCGGACTGTTGGAGCAACAGCGCAAAAGCCTTGTAATGGACACGTTATTGCTGCTGGACGACTGGCAGGCAACCCTGCAAACCGATCCAGCAGAAGCTTTGATGAAGTTGAACCAACTTAAGAGCCATTATCGAGGAATGTTGCTAACGGATCAGGTAGACATTGAGGCCTACATTGAATTAATGGAGTTGACCCTGATGTCACTCATGACCCTAACCCCGAAGCATCCCTCGGCAGGGTTGATGTGGCAGTGGCATAAATAAGGATCCTGATACTCGTCCTCAAATGAAGCGTCAGCGATGGCACTGGTTCCGTTGGATGGGATGAATAGCTCAAAATGCCTGATATACAAGAATTTCAGACATTTTCGACCTTATTCCGTGTAACGGTTGCTCTGGCGGCGTTTCAAGGATTTATCCCACTCAACG
>JAAUSG010000039.1 GCA_012034055.1 Leptolyngbyaceae cyanobacterium RU_5_1
GCGATTAATCGCGTCTCTACAGGGAGGGGGGAGATGAAGGGATGAAAGGATGAAGGGGTGAAGGGTTTCGAGTCAAAATAGGGTGTTGTTGTGAGAGCATGACCTGTGGTTGACCCGACACCTTACACTCTCTACCCTACACCCTCCCTCAATTCCGGGCTGGTTGCAGTTGCGTTGAATACGGTTCTCGCCGCGATCGCCTGGGTCGCTCCCAAAAAGTTGCTGACTCCAGCAGGCTTGCTGCACGGCTGGATTCTGGGCGTATTGATTTGGGGCTGTTTGGGTTGGCAGGGCTATGCCGTTGTGATGTTCTACTTCCTGGTTGGTTCAGCTGTGACGAAAGTTGGCAGTGCCCAGAAAGAGGCAGCTGGGATTGCTGAAAAGCGATCCGGCGCACGGGGGCCCGAAAATGTCTGGGGTTCGGCGTTGATCGCGGCCTTGTGCGCGATCGCGGTGTGGCTTTGCACGACTGTCTATCGGGAAGCGGCCATTTCCCCTCTGGTTGTCGCGCTGCTGTTGTTGGGATACGTAGCCAGCCTCAGCACCAAGCTGGCGGACACCTGTGCAAGTGAGATTGGCAAAGCCTATGGGCAACGCACATTCTTGATTACCACGTTTCAAGCGGTTCCCCGGGGTACGGAGGGAGCCGTCAGCCTGGAAGGAACGATCGCGGGAGTAGTCGCTTCGATCGCGATCGCCCTGGTCGGTTGGGCCGTGGGTCTGCTCTCACCCCTGGGCATTGCAATCTGTGTCGTCGCCGCTTTCATCGCCACGAATCTGGAAAGCCTGATCGGGGCAACGCTGCAACCTGAGGTTAAGTGGCTGACGAATGAACTGGTGAATGTCTTGAATACGCTGATTGGTGCTGTTGTCGCGATCGCCGTTTTCATATTGGCATCAAATCTGGTTCAACCCAGGTAGTTTGAGCCTGCCAAGAGAAAAGGCGATCGCGGCTGTAATCCTTAAACCTGAGCCTGTTACCCCGCCGCACTCGATGAATAGCTGGGTTCAAGCGATTGTCCAAGGGCAGCGGGCTGAAGTTGGGTCACGACCTTGACTTGGGCTGCCTGTTTCTTGAGCCAATCCAAAAATAAATTGGAGAGAATGTTGTGACGCAAGATGTCATCTAACTCTGGTCGAATTAGTTGCTCAACCAGAATTAAGTGGGCCCCTTTAGAGGTCACAATTGGCTTCAGGAGTTGCGGTGGAGTTGCTGCAAAAACGGCTGCAGAAATCTCAGGTTTCAAATCTGTGCGGCGCAGTGCTCCTCCATATCCTCCAGCACGGCGTAGCTCCTCATCCTGGATGTACTGGTGCGCAACCTCATGAAAACTCATCTCACCTTCTTGAATCGTGTAGAAGAGTTCCATGGCCAGGTCTTCATCATCTAGAACAATTTCGTACATCAAAACCTGGTCGTAATCGAGTTGGTGCTCAACAAAGGATGGCTCAACTTGATCTGCAAACAAGTGTTGAGCCAATTTTGAGGAAAGCGCCGTGATATAAATCGACTTCTCAAACTCCTCTAATGACAAGTAGTACTCCTGCAGCCAGGCCCAGGTATCCTCGGCTTTCCAGAGTTTATGGGTCAATCGGAAATTGTCTGCGACCTGCTGAAGTTCTTCAGACCCTACTTGAATGCCAACCTCTTGCGCTTTAGATTCAATAATTTTGCGATGAACGACGCCCTCAATCATGGAGGGAATTTGACGGGAAAGTTTAAGTTGATGAATGATCTCCTCGCGAGAGACCGTGATCATGCTTGACATCTCAGAACTCCTGATAGTGATAGTTGCTCAAAACTCAGCAGGCATACCATTTTAGATTTAGGGCTTCCGATGAGTCAGCCGAACCGATTTACGATTTTGGATTGCAGAAGTCCGAAACCATTGCACGCTTCGCGAACGATGCAGAGTCTTCAAATCCTTAACCAAGAGGTATTGGTTCTAAACCTACAGGTTTAAACCTCCCGTTTGTAGCTTCTTAAATGGATCCAGGAGAAAGTCAACAATTCGACGTTGGCGAACAATTACCTCTGCGGTTGCCGTTTGACCGGGATTGAGCGTAATGCGTTGATTGGCAGCTTGAATGTAAGACTGATTGAGCGTAATTTCCAGCTCAAAGATTTCTGCATTCCCCTGAGCCGTTTCAACGATTTTGGAATCTGGAGACACCCAAGAGACGCGACCTTCGACAATCCCATAGTCCTGGAAGGGATAGGCGTCGAACTTAACCTTGACGGGCATTCCGACTTTCAAAAAGCCGCTTTCTTGATTGCCCATTTGTGCTCTCAACACCAGGGGAGCTTTTTGGGGAGCAATCTGAGCAACCATCTGTCCAGGTTGCACCACGGCTCCAGCTCGTTGGATGGGTAACTGAAATAGGGTGCCATCAATGGGGGCCCGAACTTCACGCTGTTGCAACTGAAACTTCAGAGCTGCAATTTGCTGTTTCGTTTGATTAATTTGCGATCGCGCCTCCGCAAGCTGCGTCTCCAGTTCATTCGTCCGTTGCTGTGTTTCCAGGATAGTCACCTGGTTAGCGCGGACTGTGCTTTGATAACGGTTTTGGCGGACGACAATTTGCTGTTCAGCCTGTTGCACCTCTGCATCTGCTTGATTCAAACTCAATCTCGTCTCGTCCATCGTGCGCTGAACTTCCACCAGTTTGATTTCTGGAACAATGCCTTGTGCAACCAGCCGTTGATAACGCCTCACCTCAACCAGGTCTCTGGCAAGGCGAACGCTGGCCAGTGCTCGTGCTTTGCGGTTGGAATTTAACTGTTGTCGAGCTTCATCAACTTGAGCCAGTTGCGAGGCGGCTTCCGCCAGTCCCTGCTGCTGTTGAGCGCGAATTGTCACGCCCAATAGCTGATTTTTCATGAATTCTAATTGGGAGACTCGATTGAGCTGCCCCTCCAGCCTTGCCTGAGCTTGCTGCAACTCAGCCTGGGCTAATTCTGACTCCAGCTCCAAGAGAATCTGTCCCGCTTTCACCGGCTGACCTTCCTTGACCTTGATCTCAGCAACGGTTCCTTCCACCGGGGCATCTAGCGTAAAGGTTTTGCCCTTGGGTTCCAATCTACCTCTGGCGCTCCCCACCTCATCGACTTTGGACAGCATTGCCCACGGCAAGATAATCGCGGCAAACATCACCAACAAGTAAAGTAATCCTCGCGTCCATGCTTGTGGCACGGTGTCGATCGCGTCCTGGGTCAAAATAGACCAGTCACCCTCGTCAGCTAATGAGATTGACGGCTCAGGAGTATAAACCTTCAGATGCAGTTGAGAGGGTGGATAACCCTGACCCGTCTGCCAGGCATGACCATTCTGCTGGACTTGCTCAAATGTGTTAGGCATAATTCACCTGATATCGATTTTAGATTTTAGATTGACGATTCTAGATTGGAAGTTGCCTGTGTCCATGTATTTTCAGCCTGATCATTAGTAGCAGGCATAAATCGAATTGGTATTACGAATGCTGGAGATTGATGCTGGAGAGTTTGTTCAACCGACTACGGCAAGCTGTTGCTGGTTGAGATAGAAATATTGACCGCGCTTTGCCATTAGCTCATCATGGGTTCCCCGTTCGACTAAAACGCCGCGATCAAGCACGAGAATCAGGTCAGCATTCCGAATCGTTGAAAGGCGATGCGCAATGATTAGCGTCGTCCGGTCTTTGGCAATTGTGCTCATGTTGGTTTGGATGATGCGCTCAGATTCAGCGTCGAGACTGCTGGTCGCTTCATCCAAAATCAGAAGTCGGGAATTACCCAGAAGGGCGCGGGCGATCGCAATCCGTTGGCGTTGTCCACCCGACAGCGTTCCTCCGGCTTCCCCAATCTGGGTTTCGTAGCCCATTGGCAGTTCCTTAATAAACTGATCCGCTCCGGCCTGTCGGGCCGCTTCCATCACCTCCTCCAGTTTGGCTTCGGGATGTCCAACGCTGATGTTTTCACGAATCGTTCCGCCAAACAGAAACGTGTTCTGATCCACGACGCCGATTTGCTGCCTGAGCGATCGCAGCGAAACACTACCAAGGTCATAGCCATCAATCAGGATCTGCCCTTCCGTAGCTGGGTAGAGTCCTAAAAGCAGCTTTGCGATCGTCGTTTTGCCAGAGCCACTGCGCCCGACCAGCGCTACCGTTTGTCCTGGCAACACTTCAAAGCTGATGTTTTCCAGCGTGTTCTTCTCGCTTTCTGGATGGTAGCGAAACGTGACCTGCTCAAAGCGAATATGACCCTGAATCGGTGGCAAGAATTGCCGTGCCTGCTTTTCAAAATCTTCCTCTGGCTCTGCCTCAATCACATCATCGATCCGCTCAACCGCAATCACCACCTCCTGCAACTGATTCCACAACGCACTTAGTCGCTGGAAGGGACGAATCACATTCCCTAGCAGCATATTGAATGCAACAAACTGCCCGATCGTGAGTTGATTTTGAATCACTTGCGAAGCCCCAAACCACAACAGTGCAGTTGTCGCGATCGCCTCAATTGTGGCACTCGTCACCACAAAGACATTCCCAATCATCTGCCCAGAAAAACTGGTTTTCAGCGATTTGTGAAACAGCTCTTCCCAATGCCAGCGCACCATTCGCTCGATCGCCATTGACTTAACCGTGCGAATCCCGGTTAACGATTCAATCAAGTAGCTATTTTCAGTAGCCGATGCACTAAAATCTCACGAGAAATTCGTTGCAGAAACGGCGTTGCAATCAGAGTGACCAACACAAACGGCGGCACAATGAATAGCACCAGCAGCGCCATCCGCCAGCTATACCAGAACATCAATCCCAGATACACAAATACTGTCAATAAATCGAGGCAAATAGACAGCGCCTCGCCAGTTAAAAAGCGCTGAATCTTGCGATTTTCTTGGATCCGAGAGATCAGATCACCGACATAACGAGTTTCAAAAAATTGCAGCGGCAGCCGAAAGGTGTGTTTGATGAACCCGACAATCAATGCCAGGTCGATGCGGTTGGCGGTATGAGCCAGAAGATATTGCCGCAGACCCGTTATCACCACTCGAAACAGACTAAAGATCAACAGTCCCAGCCCAACCGCTGTCAACGTCAAATCACTGCGTTGCACGACGACTCGGTCTAACAGCAACTGGGTTAGCAACGGCGTCACCAACCCAAAAACCTGGATCAAAATTGAAGCGATGAAAATCTCCAGAATCACGAGCCAATGAGGTTTGACCAACTCAAAAAACCGCCACAGATTGGTTTGGACTTCGTCCGCGTCCTTCAACAAAACTGTGGGCTGCAACACTATCGCATATCCGGTCCAACCTGCTTTGAATTCTGCGTGACTCAGATTGCGTTGTCCAATTGCCGGATCTGCAACCACCACTTGGCTGCGCGTCACTTTGTAAACCACAATGTAGTGCTTCCCTTCCCAATGCGCGATCGCAGGCAAATGTTGTTTCGCCAGTTGACTAAAGCTTGCTTTAATTGGACGAGTTGAAAACCCAATACTTTCGGCCGCCGCCGCTAATCCACGTAAAGAAGCCCCATCGCGATCGATATTGGAAATATCCCGCAGTCGGTTCACGCTAAAGCGCTTACCCCAGTAGCGTCCAATCATGACCAAACAGGCAGCACCACAGTCAGACGCACTTTGCTGTCTGTAAAACGGATAGCGCCGTACAACTCCCTGCCACCACTGCCCTGCCACCACGTTTGGGCTTGGGAAATAACCTTTACGCAGCTTCTTCTGTGTTGAGGATCGAGGGCGAGGTTGAGGGGTTGCGATTGGAGATTGCAGATTGGAGATTGCAGATTGAAATCTCTTCCTATCTCCGTGTCTCCCCGTCTCCGCGTCTCTCCCGTCCTCTTGTTCCGCACTGTTATGCCGCTCTACTAATGTCTCCCCATTTCCCCATCTCTTCATCTCCTGATCAGTTAAAACGGCTTGCTGGTAAAGATGGTTCTGGACACCAGGATACTGACGAATAAGTGTTTGCAAATATTCACCAGGAAGATAAGCTAATTTCAGTTTTACAGAGGCTCTAGCGGTGTAGGGTTGTAAGTGAACCTCTGGAAACAACGTCAACTCTCCAAACGATTTCCCAGCTTCCAGCGATGCAATTAGATTGTCATTACCATCCAGTAACCTGACTTTACCCACCAAAACGATGAAAATGCCAGCAGGAGCGTTTGTGGATTGCCAAAACGGCTTACCAACTGACGGTTCTAAAAACTTGATTTGCCGAATACAACTAGCAGATTCTGCGTCTGAAAGCGCTTGCCCTAGAACCTGCGTCAGTTGTTGAGCAATATATTGGTCAGACAGTGTCGAGTGCGGTTGAACCATAGCTGAACCCTTGTGATTTGGACTTCTAGAGAGGTCGGTTTCGCATGCAAAATCCGATCCCTTAAAACTGAAACCTACATGCAGAATGCAGAAGGTTTTTAGTGACTCATTTGAACTGAACTGATGGGTAGAAGCGAAGCGATCGATGATGCGGGTTGTAAATCACGAATCGCAATTCCAAAATTTTTGGTTCGGGATAGATTCGCCACCTCGCCTGTGTTGCTCGATCGCGTGGAAAGTCCCATTTTTTTGAGCAAGCGATTGATATGACGATTGCTAATATCAATCCCTAACTCGTTGGCTAAATGCTTGCTGAGCACTTGTGCTGTCCAGCGCTTGAATGGGTATCCATAATCACGAGGACTCCGGTTCACCAACTCTTTGAGACGATCAACGTACTGATCATTGATCACTTGAGGACGTCCAACTGGGCAGTCATCCCACTGGTGGGCCCTACCTGCCCGTGCCATTCCAATCCAATGCCGGGCAGTTTCCTGAGAGCATCCAAGCATGGCACAAATTTCAGTTTGGGATTGACCATCATCTGCCAACAGCATTATTTCAATACGACGGCGATATTCTGGTCGCAACTCAATTTGCATTTGCTTAAGTAGAAGCTTGCGTTGAAATGGCGTTAGGAACTGACTCTGATCGTTCACAACAATCTCTCCACTAAGAACTTCAACAGTTTTTTGCAATCTGTTGATGGCAAAAGACTCTCACTCCTCAATCAACAGTTTTACCGGGAAGAGTAACAACTGAACTGGTGATTCAATTCGCCAAATTCAGTTTTCAATCCATCAATCAATAAGTAGATCAACTCTAATCATGTCAATATTAATACCTCGTAAAAGTGGAGTGTGCATCAGTTAAATTGCGTAAAAGAAATATAGATGCTAGCGCTTCTTTTGCATTGACTGGAAAATTCAATATTAGGTTCTATTGTTAACACTTTAAGGCAGCAATAAAAACCTGGAAAAACTCGCAATAACGCAGTTTTCACATGTAGCTTATGCAACTCTAATCAACAATATCATCGTCATTTTTTAATGATAAATTCTTTAAATTTCAATCAATTGAGTTTGATTTTATTACAAAATTTAGTGCGGCTAAAGTATTTTTGATAAGCTCTTCGGAGAGTTTTTCACTAAAAAAGAGCACTTCCTATGCAGAAAGTACTCCTTGTAACTCAGTTCAATCCTGATAATTGAAAGCTGTTATGATTCTGACCTGACTTCGGACATCTGATGAAATCTCTGTAAGTTCAATCTTTGCTGCATCGGTACACTTATGTCCGTTAAACCATTCACTATCTGCAAGATAAACCTTATCAAAATGCTCAAAAAGCAAGCATCTAGTACGACTATAAAAATCTCTGCATCTCTATTCATGGGGCTTTTACCTATAGACTCTCTTTATTCAACATAATTACTGGACTACCGTACAACCGCAGGATTACGGTGATGTTGATTGTCTCTCCTCCGCATTAAGTGTTCCTACTGCCAGCTATAGCTGAAATTACCTCAAAGCTTTACGTAGCAAGGGAATCTTGCTAAGGGAATCTTTTATATATGTATTTGATTCTCTTCAAAAAAGATATGAATACCTCAAAAATACGACTAAAAAAGACATAAATGAGAGCTTTATGTCTCAGCATATCATCCACCTCTATCTCGATCTCGATCCAGGTGTAGGATTGCAAAATTTTCAGTTTTAAGCTAGAAGCCATCGGTAGTCACAATTCCTTAATTAACAAAGGATGACCTACTGCGTGTCTAAAAAGCTTACAGCACAAGCTTTTTTAGAAAGTAATTAGGTTACTTGCTGTTGCAACTATTATAAAGTTTTGGCTAAGACTCAACGGCTTAAGAACTACTTTAGTTGTGTCTAGAAAAGCAGTTTCAAACACTTGAATAACCGAATTTGAACTTGTAGATTGTGATTATCGAAGCAAACAACACAAGTTGAAACGAGCTTCCAAACGTTGTTCCAATACTTAATCGAAGGAGAATTCCAATGGCTATCATCAAGATTGAAGAACTGAATGCAGTTAGCGAATTGACCGTTGCAGAACTGAGCTTGACCAAAGGTGGACATCACGACGAGTGCTGCGGTTCTCTAATCACCGTTACTGATCCTGATGTGGTTGACAACAAGTGGGGTTACCTCACAATCAACGACGACGGCAACGTCAACGTTCTGGGTGTTCTGGTTGAAGTTGAAGAGTCAGTCAACGGCAACAAGTTTTTCTTCTAAGTCAGTGCAAAGCTGTTGCATACCAGTTCCAAGCAACCGAGTTATTCGAGTTGAATCACAGTTCCAACGTTGTTCTAATACTTAATCGAAGGAGATTTCCAATGGCTATCATCAAGATTGAAGAACTGAATGCAGTTAGCGAGTTGACCGCTGCAGAACTGAGCTTGACCAAAGGTGGACATCACGACGAGTGCGGCTGCGGTTCCCTCATCTACATTTCCGATCCTGATGTAATTGATAACAAGGGTGGTCGCTTCACAATTAACGAAGATGGCAATATCAACGTTCTAGGTGTTCTGGTTGAAGTTGAAGAATCAGGAAACGGCAACAAGCTTTTCTTCTAAGTTTGTAGAAGACTGTTGCACATCAATTCTGGGTAATCGAGTTGTTCGAGTTGAATCACAGTTCCAACGTTGTTCCAATACTTAATCGAAGGAGAATTCCAATGGCTATCATCAAGATTGAAGAACTGAATGCAGTTAGCGAGTTGACCGCTGCAGAACTGAGCTTGACCAAAGGTGGTTCTTACATCACGATTACTGATCCTGATGGGCTTGACAACAAGGGTGGTTACTTCACAATTAACGACGACGGTAACATCAACGTTCTGGGTGTTCTGGTTGAAGTTGAAGAATCAGGAAATGGCAATAAGTTCTTCTTCTTCTGGTAGTACCCCTTGGGGAAGGATAGAGAGTATTTGGGTACATTTCCAAAGAGCAAGTCATGGCTTTTAGAGAAATCAGTGGCTTTTCTCTATCCTTTCCAACTAAAACTGCCTTTTGAATCAAAGTTCCAAACGTTGTTCCAATACTTAATTGAAGGAGATTTCCAATGGCTATCATCAAGATTGAAGAACTGAATGCAGTTAGCGAATTGACCGCTGCAGAACTGAGCTTGACCAAGGGTGGACATCACGACGAGTGCTGCGGTTCTCTAATCACCGTTACTGATCCTGATGTGGTTGACAACAAGTGGGGCTACCTCACAATCAACGACGACGGCAATATCAACGTCTTGGGTGTTCTGGTTGAAGTTGAAGAGTCAGTCAACGGCAACAAGCTTTTCTTCTAAATCAGTGCAAAGCTGTTGAATACTAGTTCCAAACAACCGAGTTATTCGAGTTAAATCACAGTTCCAACGTTGTTCTAATACTTAATCGAAGGAGATTTCCAATGGCTATCATCAAGATTGAAGAACTGAACGCAGTTAGCGAGTTGACCGCTGCAGAACTGAGCTTGACCAAGGGTGGACATCACGACGAGTGCTGCGGTTCTCTAATCACCGTTACTGATCCTGATGTAGTTGACAACAAGTGGGGTTACCTCACAATCAACGACGACGGCAACATCAACGGACCTCTAAGTATTCTTGTTGAAGTTGAAGATTCATTTAACGGCAATAAGTTCATCCTTTGGTAAGGTACCCATAAGCGGCGGACGCCGCTTATCATTACACTAAAAATCCTCCACTGCTTAATTACTAGACTGACTAGAAGAATAAGCGGTGGGAGATTTTATGTTTCTAATGTTTGTGTCTCAATGTTATGAATGCAGTACGCAACTACTTGCTCTCGATCTTGCTCCCGATCGCTCCACAGATCTGAATCAAAGGTTCTTGGACATAGTTTTCTAGCTGACCAGACTTTAGCAAAGTTTCCCAACTGGCTTTTAAGGCTGGATCGTCTAGGCGATCGCAGCGTTGTTTTGCCAGTATCGCGATCGCCTCATGCCAGATGCCAGCAGAAGCGTATACAGAGGCGCGATCGCGAGAGGTTTTTGCCTTTTTTAATGCGCTTTTTAACGTCGCATCGGGTTCAACTCGCTGAACCCCTCCCTCAACGAATGGATTTCTTGACGGTTGATTGGGGTCACAAATGAGCGAGAATTGCCAAATGTAATTTTTGCCAAACTCCATCTTGTTCGTCGCTAGCTCTGGGAGTTTGTAGCTCACCAATCCTGAAGTCCGATTGAGGGTAATCGTGCTAGAGTGCAGCTCCTCATCAGCGTTATCCAACAGCTTAAACTCAGCCGTTTTGGCATTAGTTGTGGGAATATACCAGAAAAATACTGGTGTTTTGGAGGCGATGTAGCCAAAGTCTTCAACAGGTATTAGCGGCATGAGGAGCTTTTGTCCCTGAACACAAATATCACTTGGACCTCGTGTTCCAGCTCCTTCTCGCCGTTTCGGAATCCCTCGCTTTGGAGGAACATACTGCTGTGCGGTTGTCAGGAGCGGCACACCCCCAACAGAGAATCCTACAATCAGTGCTAGACAGGCGGTTATGGATTTTACGCGTAGCAATGAGTAAATCATATACACTTAGTCCTTAAACGCTTGAATACATCTACTTTGCCTTCGCCTCCAGTGCTTCCAGGCGGCTCTTGAGGTCCTGGTTTTCCTGCTTGAGTTGGTCGAGTTCTTCGCGCAGTTGTTTCACGGCTTTGTCGGAACCGACGTTTTCTGAACCCGCTGAATGGCTTCCTCCGCAATCCGGCGAACGCGACCATCCGGCGTTTGGTCAGCCAGAGACTGTAAGATGGCGATCGCTTTGGCGGTCTCCATCTGCCCCAATCCATTGGCAACCGAAACCTGGGTCAAAAAGAAGCTCTCTCTCGACAGCTCTTTGAATCGGCTCAGAATTCGTTCCAGGTTGACGTTGGTTTGCCCCGTAGAAATGGTGCCAAGGGCATGAATGGCAGAAAGGCGCAGGGGTTGAGGAATCCCTACTGTGGTGTACTCCAAAATGAGGTTGAGCGCCGCTTCGGAGGTTTTCATCTGGCTAAGCGCTGCGATCGCCCCAGAGCGCACCACTTCATTCCAGCCCTGTCGTTCCTGCAGCACCGACTTGAGCAGTGCAAGGGTTTCCGTTTCCTCCGGGTCAACTAGATTGGAACCTGCAATACTGCCCAACGCCCGAATAGCAGCCGCTTCCACGTAATAGCTGGCGTCACCCTTTTCGACCACAGGCTGAATGCTCTCGTAACTTCTGGCCGTCTTGATTTGCGCCAGGGCTTCGATCGCCGATCGCCGCACCCTGGCATCCTCATCGTTCAGCCCGACAATCAGTCCATCGAACACTTGATCCAACTTGATATTGGCTAGATTCTTAACGATCTCTGCCCGCACCCCCCAAAACGGTTCCTGCTGCAACGCCTCAGACAGCACCTTAACTGCTTCCAGTCCTCCCTTCTTCACCAACGCTTCAGCCGCAACAATGCGAGAGAGGGGGTCAGGGTCGTGTTGCAGTTGGGCTTTCAACTCTGGAACGGGATATTCCAGAGTCACCGTCTTCAAAATATGGTTGCCAACGTCAAAGCTGATCAAGTCTGGCTTCTTCTCCAATGGAAAGTAGAAGGACTGTTCGCGATCGTGGATCCGAACGGTAAACGTTTGGCAACGGATATCAGCAGATGAAACGGATGCTCTGTCTTTATCCGTTTCATCCGTTACCCCATCCGTTGCAGACTGCTCCACATACCCAAACGCGATCGCCACCTTCAAATCAAACAAATCATTCCGGCTGCCATTGTCTTTGGCTTGGGTTTGTGTCACGGTCAGCTTGGCCAGATTACTGTCGTTGTCCCAGGAGTAGGCAACCTTGTAGTCGGGGTGTCCGCCCCGAAAAACATATTGGTCAAACAGGAAGAGGAGATTTCGACCGCTGGCTTTTTCGATTGCCCGCAGCAGGTCAACGGTTTCCACTGTTTTGTGGGCGTTGTCGTTGACAAAGGTGGCGATCGCGTTCCAAAACAGCTCTTCACCCAGTTCAGCTCGGATCATGTGGTAGACACAGGCACCTTTTCATAGAGGTGACGGTCATACAGCTCGATCGCCTCGCGATAGACATGGGTGACAATCGGGCGACGGTAGCGGGAGGCGTCTTCGTCCAGGTAATTGCGAGTTTCGCCGAGGCGGTAGTAGGCAGCTTCATCAGCTCCATACTCGTGATCCATCCACATCACTTCGGAATAGGAGGCCATGCCCTCTTTCAGCCACGCATGAGACCAATGTTTGATCACCACCAGATCGCCAAACCACTGATGGGCCAACTCATGGGCGACCAGGCTTTCGGTGTTGCGGTTGTCGATGGCGGCGCGATCGTCGAGTAAGCAGCGATCGGTGAGCAGGGTGGTGGAGGTATTCTCCATGCCGCCGAAGATGAAGTCGCTGACGCAAACTTGGGCGTACTTGGGGTAGGGATAGGCGTAGCCGTACTGCTCGCTGAAGAATTCAATCATGCGCGGCGTTTTGCCCATGCTGAGACGAGCTTCTTTCTCTTTGCCTTTCTCAACGTAGTAGGTGACGGGTTTGCCGTTCCACTCGTCCTGTAGCTCAACGAAATCGCCCACTGCCAGCGTCATCAAGTACGTGGGATGCACCTGCTTCTGATACCAGTGGTAAAGCTTGTGATCGCCGTCGTCTTCTGTGCCAATCAGTTCGCCGTTGGAGATTGCCAGCAATGGCTTGGGGACGCGCACGCGAATCTCTGAGGTTGCCAGTTGTCCGGGGTAGTCGAAGCAGGGAAACCAGAAGCGCGAATCTTCATCCTCACCCTGAGTCCACACCTGGATTGGCTTGTCGGGGTAGTGCTCGTCCGGCGCAATGAAGTAAAGTCCGCGCTGGGGTTGATCAACGCTGTAGGCGATCGCCAATGCCAACACCGTCCCCGTCTCAGTCGGCTGCTTCAATTGCACATGGAGCTGCTCCCCGTCATAGTCAAACGGTTGATTGATGGAGTCCACGGTGACAGAGGCGATCGTCAGGTTCACGGCGTCCAGAGTTAAGCGATCGATCCCGCTCCGGACTGGGTTCAACTGAATGGTACAGGTGCCCTGATACTGCTGCTTGGGAATATCCAACACCAGATCGAGGCGGATGTGCTCAACTTGACCGGGGCGATCGGGATTGTAATGGGGTTTGGCACCCGGTAGCTCAAAGGATTTGTGACCGTTCTTTTCAGGCTCGAAGGAAAACTGAGGCATGGTGAAGAGAGTGGAGATGTGTCATCTGGAGAGGTATAATTCTAGTCCTTTGCAGACTCAGAGCGCTACTGCTTAACCGCTTAAAAGACAACTCTTAAGAGCTGATGTGTTCGTAATCCCAACTCCTGAGATAATGGGGAAAATTCTTTTTGATTGCATGCGGGTGGGTTTAGGAGATTTCTAGGGAAAAATATCCATGACTGCAACTGTGTCTGCCCCAACATTCACTTCACGTCTTATCAATGGCGTTCTGGCCATTAAACCGCTAGCAAATTTGGCAAAACAGCGGGCCCGCCAGATGATGATCAAGCGGGCAGAGTCGATTGGTGTGTACTGGCAGAAAGAGGTGGAAGCGCTGCAGACAAGGGATTGGAGCGATGACCTGGCCAGGGTGCGGAACCCGAATTTGAACTATCCAGAGTACTACCTCAACCACTTCCATGCCTATGATGAGGGCAATTTAGGCTGGGAACCCGCGCTAGAAGTCGAGGTGGCGGCTCACACGGTTCATTCCACCATTTGGGGAGATGCCAGCCCTGATGGCGATGCTCGTCTGCGGCAGAGCTACCAGGACATTGTGAAAACTCAGTTACCAGAGGCTCCGCAGGACATTGTGGACTTCGGTTGCAGCATTGGCATGAGCACTTTTGCCCTGCAAGCAACCTATCCCAACGCGAATATCACAGGGGTTGATCTGTCGCCCTATTTCCTGGCAGTTGCCAACTATCGAACAGGAAACAGGGAACAGGGAACAAACTATGGGGTACAGGAAAGATTTCTCTGCAGAGACGCGATTCTCTGTACAGACGCGATTAATCGCGTCTCTACCCCACTCCCCACTCCCACCTGGCATCACGCCGCCGCCGAAACCACCGGACTCCCCGACGCCTCCTTCGATCTCGTTTCCATCTTTCTCGTTTTTCACGAGTTACCCCAGAGTGCCGCGATCGCCGTCTTGCAAGAAGCCCGACGCCTCCTCCGCCCCGCTGGACACCTGGCGCTCATGGACATGAATCCCAAATCCGAAATCTACGCTAAGATGCCGCCTTACATCCTGACATTGCTTAAGAGCACGGAGCCGTATTTGGATGAATACTTTGCACTGGATATTGAGCAGGCGATCGCCAACGCTGGCTTTGAGCACCCCACCATCACCTGCAACAGCCCCCGCCACCGCACTGTAATTGCGAAGGTGAAACGCTAACATACCTCTCTACTGAGGCCTCTCTACTGAGGTGATGGAGTGGGAAAGGTTTTAGACAAATTGAGCTGTAATTCCGGAAACCCCGGCAATGTAACTGTTTTGCTGAGCAGAATAATTCGTCTGACGGCATAGTCAAATTTGCTTTGCAGATCCTGGTAGGGTTCGCTGTAGGTTTCCAGGCAGTTGTCAATCAGATTGAAGATCCAGTAGTCAGAAATATTGGCTTCTGCATAGAGCGATCGCTTCACGTCCCGATCATAGTCCAGCGAAGACTCAGCAATCTCAATGACCAGCAGAATATCAGCAGGTGCTGGATGGCCAGATAGGTAGTTATCTGATCGCTGTCGAACAATTGTGAAATCTGGCTCAGGCTCACTACCGGATGGTAGGGTCACTGGATCTTGACAGCGCAACGTTGCCCGATTTGCCAGCAGTCTAGCCAACGCTTCCAGAAGATTGCTACAGCAAACAGTGTGAGCTGTGCTTTTTGCTGCCATTTGAATAATCACTCCCCGAATGAGTTCAGTGCGATCGTCTTCGTGGAAGAATCCCAATTCTACGAGGCGGTGATATTCAGCGATCGTAAAGCGTTTAGTTGTTGCAACAGCCATATCCACTAGTACCAAGCCGAGTACGTTGTCTCAATTTTACCTCTGCTTCCCCTGCTTCCCCTGCTCCCCCTGCTTCTTCTCCCCTTTGTTTCCCTATCGCCGTCTTACTTTACTCACCATCTTGCGGGAGAGGCGCAAATTCAGTTCTTCAGAGTCTGCCCACTCTTGCAGCAAACGGTAAAACATCTGCCGGTCTTCCGTTTTGAGCACAGCCGTTTGGTCGGCAGTTTCAATGATGTAGGGATACCCACCGCCGATGATAATCTCACCTCGTACCCAATCTAGAATCTGCTCCAGAATCCCTGCTTCGTAAATCCAAATCGGAAATTCCAGCCGAATCGGGTAGCCGTCGTGTGCTTTCAAGTAGGTGAAGGCGATCTGGTTTGAGATTCCTACCGGGTAGTACTTTAAGATTCCTGGTCGGCGACAGCGGAACAGCAGAGTGCGATCGCCCCACTGCATGAACTTCCCTAACAGCGGAGCATCGTGGATAGACGGTGCTTCTGGCAACTCAAACAGCCGTTGCAGCATCAGCGTCAGATCACGGGCGTAGGTGGTGTCAATGTAGCCCACCAGCGGCACTCGATACTGCTGACTGGCCCGCAGGAGTTCCACGATGCAGTTGACATAAAAGCGGCGTGTCTCTTCGTCAAACGCCTCGGCAAAGGTCGCCACCAACGAGCCGTCGAGAAAAGCCAGACAGTTTTGATCGCCCACCCGGTCTTCCATGTAACGAATCAGCCGTTCGGTTTCCATCTGGAATCGGCGCATGTTCACCCGGCGATCGACTGGATCCGCGCTACTGCTGACTCTCAGATCAGCAGGCGTCATGATGTCCACCTCAATGTCCTTTTCGTAGCGACCATCGGACAGGTGCAGGTTTTCAAACCAGCCAATTTGCACCAGCGCGACTGGAATCGACAAGTCTTTGCCAGGATAGATTTGGGAGCCATCAACAGCAAAGGTGGAGACTCCCGTGAGGCGATCGCGCACCCAGGCATGGCTCTCCTCGCGGCTCTGCCACTCCAATCCTGATGGCACAACCCAGTTGCGATACTCTCCCGGTTCCAGAGGTTCAGCGCCGCGATCGCCCACTCCGTAATTCTCTAGTCGCTCCAACACTTGCGCTTCCAACTCCTGCGCAGCCTGTGCTAATGCGGCTCGATACTTCTGAAGCGCCTGCAGTGCGGATTTATCAAAGGTTTCAAAATCAGCACGTTTGGCTTTGAGCAGAGCAAGAATTTGGGACGGTTTGAGCGGCATGGATAGTACGCAAGAACTGACTAACGCTATTATGCGTCAGCCGACCGCCTGCGATCGCGTAGATCCAGATCCCAATTTCTTACTCCTCTGGATTCAAAACACCTTCAACGACTGCACCGCTTGAATCAGCTCCGGAACAGCCTCTACTGACCAGTGCCCTTCTCCCCGGCGACCCGTCAGCACAATCAGGTGCAGACGGTAGGTATTCGGATAGCCTTCTGCCTCTAGCCAGATGAGATTGCTTGCCAATTCGCAGGCGATCGCCTCTTCATCCATCAGTTCCTCACGCATCTGGTCAATCGTTTCGACGAGTTGCCCTAACAACCGACAAAAATCATCCAACTCCGCTTCGGTCAACTCCAGCGCCCAATCATCCGAACCGACCAGTCCCTTGAACTCCGTTGCGTTGGGTTGCCAACCGATACGCCAACCAGAACCGGATTTGAGTAGACGCTGCATGGGGTTGAGGATTGAGGATTGAGGATTGAGGATTGAGGATTGAGGATTGAGGATTGGAAAGAGCCTGTGAGTGTTTATTGTTGCTAATCAGTGTTGCTAATCAGTGATGACTGTTGAATGGAAAATTACTCAATCCCAAAATCAGCAATCTAAAATCTCCCCTTTCCTGGTAGTTGAATCACAGGCTTGGGGACGGGTTTTGGCGATCGCGCTGATTGGGGTGTGAACGCATCGACTAAGGCTTGAATCAGGGCATCTCGTTGGGCCCGACTGAGACGCTGGATGGCGGCGATGTCTCCGTTCTGGGGGTTTTTGTTGAGCTTGGTACGACTGGGGTAGTCTGCCTCGTCTATCAGTCCAAAAAGTCCTAAATACTCTGCCATCGTCAGCTTCCAGTCCAGCCGATAAAACGGAGGGCGACCTTTGACGTAGAGGTGGTAGCGGATCAAGCGACCAACCAACGTGTCTCCTGTGGCAACTTTTTTAGTTTCCTTATTGACGTATTGGTTTTCCAGCGGAAGATTGGGCAGCTTTTCGTAAACTTGTCGCCAAACGCCCTCAGAGCGAATACTTTGGGCGATCGCGGGCTGATTTGCCAGCAAGCTAAACGAACCCATTTCTGCCGTTCCTAGCATCAACAGCAGGGCTGCTGCGATCGTGAGCGAACGACCTAACCCGTGAAAGCGCTTTCGTCCAATTACCATTGCTCAAATCCAATTCAAACCCTTACTCGCCAATGATTTCTGGCTGGGTTAGTTCGTCAGACATTTCAATGATTGCCCGCAGCACTGGCTTCATGGATGCGTCGTCATTGCTGTCAAAATCTTCAAAACGACGACGCTTTGCCCGATTCGCGACTTGAACCGTGATCCGATAACGGTTGGAAGCGGCTGTAATCAGATCATCTGCCCGACGCATCAGTTGAACGCTGTCAAACGTGGGACGCTTATGCATAAGCTTAAATTCGGACTCCTGACTAACACTTAGCCTATTCAGTTTATCAACAGAACCGAGATTCATCACTAAGTTGGTGGGCACGATCGGGATTGTATTGGCTGTTCACAAATGACGAAGGTCGAAGGTCATCTCAGCAAATGTTTATCTCCACCAACCTACTGAGATTGATTCTGTGTAACGATTTGGAAGACAAAAGGTTCTTTCGATCACTATGTGCCGTTTACTTGGCTATTTGGGCGCTCCGGTTCAGCTCGATCGCCTACTATATAAACCAGAGCATTCATTGATTGTGCAAAGCTATCAGCCTCACGAAATGACCTCTGGACTGCTGAATGCAGATGGCTTCGGTGTCGGCTGGTATCACCCGCAGCGCGATACCGAACCGTTCACCTACAAAAACACGCTGCCGATCTGGAATGACATTAATTTACCCAGTTTGAGTCGCTATATTGAGTCGGGCTGTGTGCTAGCCAATGTCCGTAGTGCAACGCCGGGATTGGCAGTGGATTTGGGAAATTGTCAGCCTTTTCAGCATCATCTCATCTTAGGTACTCATAATGGCTTCGTTGCCAACTTTCGCCAGACGCTCTATCGCCCAATCCGAGAGCGTTTGAGCGACGTTGCTTACCAGTCTGTTCAAGGCACAACAGATTCTGAACACCTGTTTGCACTGCTGATCCATGCCCTTCTGACCACACCCACTCTCTCTTTGACAGAAGCCTTGCACCAAACGCTCACCGTGCTGTCTGAACTGGGAGATCATCATCAAACAGACTTTTCAGCCAACCTGATCCTCAGTGATGGACACCAACTGGTTGGATCCCGTTTTGCTAACCGCGTTCCCATGCCCAGCCTTTATTGGTTACGAGATGATCCGCTTTTCCCCGACGCCGTTCTGATTGCTTCCGAGCCTCTGTTTACGGGCAACTGGATACCTGTTCGCGATCGCAGCATTCTCACCATTGACCATGACCTCAACATCGAAATTCACCAAATCTGAAAGCTCGTTCTTCGTTCCCCACTACCAGGGACTGGGGGTTAGGGAGCAGGGGTTAGGGGAAATCGAAGGAGCCGCCCTTTCACCGCTCACCGCTCACCGCTTACCCGCTCTCAAACACCAGCTCCGCCACTGGATGCAGCAGTGCCGTCAGTCAACGCTGGCTTTATTTGAAAGGGTCGATTACGTAACTTTCCGCAACCAGGCGCATCCAGATTTCAGTCCAATTGGCTGGCACTTGGGACACATTGCCTACACGGAAGCCCTCTGGATTTTGGAACATGCCGCCGGGTTGTCGCCCCAATTTCCGTACTACCGTCGCCTATTTGCTGCCAACAGCCTGCCAAAAGCAGAGCGAGTTAACCTCCCCACCCTGGCAGATATCCAGGCTTACCTGAATGCAGTGCGAACCCAGGTTTTGACTATCTCGAAATCGCCCCCTGGATCAGCAAGAACGTCTCTGGCGCTGGCTTCTGCAGCACGAAAGTCAGCATTGTGAAACGATCGCGATCGTACTGGAGTTGCAGAAGGAGATGGGAAGATGGGGAAATGGGGGAGAGGGGGGGGATGAAGAAGTCACGGGAGCAAGGAAAACCTCAATCTTCAATCTTCAATCTTCAACCTTCAATCTTCAATCTCCCTCTCTTTCCCAAATGGTTCAAATTCCCGTTGGCCGCTTTGAGATGGGAAACGAATCGTTGGATGCCGTTGACAATGAAAAACCGGCACATCAGGTGTATCTGGACACGTACTGGATCGATCGCACGCCCGTAACCTGTGGACAGTACCGGTTGTTTATGCAGGCGTGCGGCTACCAGACGGCTGATTGGTGGTCAGCGGAGGGATGGCAGTGGCTACAGGCAAATCCGGTGACGCAGCCCCGCTACTGGTTAGACGATCCGACCTGGGACGATCACCCAGTCTGTGGGGTGAGCTGGTATGAGGCGGAAGCCTACGCCAACTTTGTCGGGAAACGATTGCCAACGGAGGCAGAGTGGGAAAAAGCTGCCAGTTGGAATCCCACAACTCAGCAGCGGTTGACCTATCCGTGGGGTGAGGCGTTGCCGGATCGCGATCGCGCCAATCACAATCATCTGGTTGGACAGACCACTCCGGTCGGTGCTTTTTCTAGGGGTCAAAGTTCTTATGGCTGCGATGATATGTTGGGCAATGTTTGGGAGTGGACGGCGTCCTGGTTTGACGGCTATGCCGGATTTGAGCATTATCCCTACCGGGGGTATTCCCAGGCGTATTTTGACGGGCAGCATCGAGTGTTGAAAGGGGGCAGTTGGGCAACGCGATCGTGGGCAATGCGCTGCACGTTTCGCAACTGGTATCACCCCCATATACGAGAGATTTTTGTTGGATTTCGGTGTATAAGGGATTCTCATGCCACCAGGGGCTGACAGAGATCATCTTGAAGCGCTAGCTCTTGAGCGGCCGTTTCCTGGATGGCGTGCTGCATCACCGATCGCACATCCATTCCCTGTTCAGAGAGTCTCAGCCAGCGTTGAGCCTCGTTGCCTTCGCGCAAAATTTTCTTGAGGGGCAACAGGAAGCAGCTAAAGCCCTGTTTTTTGGCGGTATCCCACACCTGCTCGTAAAGCTGCTCAATCCATTCCCGTGCTTGAATCGGCCTACCGTCCTGCCAGTGTCGTAATTCAGCATCCAGACTGAGTTTGGCGGCAGCGGTTTCATTTGCATCGGTGAGGGCGATGAGATCCTGCGATCGCGTTGCGGCGGGCAACTCACTCATCTGCAGCGGATCGAGCAGCGGATTGTCGATCAGTTGCAGCAGCCGCGCTTCCAACAATGCCGTGATTGCCAGCAACGCTAACGGGTCTACCACTAAATCGCAAATTCGCAGTTCCAACCGGTTCAGACTATAGGGTCGGCGATCGCCGTTTGGACGCACCGAGGTCCACAAATGCCGAACATTCTGCATGGTTCCAGCCGCTAACTGCTGCTCCGTCCAGCGAATAAAGTGAGCATGGCTTTCAAACAGCGGGACGTGGGCTGGGGTCTTGGGAAACATGCCCCAGCGAGTCGAATGGTAGCCCGTCACCTTGCCGTCCAGAAAGGGAGACGCGGCACTCAACGCCAGGTACAGCGGAGCTTCCACACGCACCAACCGACAGGCTTGCAAAAGCACGTCCGGATCGCTGATCCCAACATTGATGTGAATACTGGCGGTAACAACCGTTGTGCCGTAGGTTTGCTCGATGTAGCTGTGGTAAGGATTGCCGGGATCGGAGCGATGGAAGCGATCGGAGCCACCCAGAGACAGGGTGCTGCCGGGAATCAGGGTGTAATTTCCCAGTTGCTTGAGATAGTCCCGCAGCCGAAACCGAGGACGCAACAAGTCGCACAACAGCCGCTCGTAGCGGTAGCAGGGCGGAGTTGTGTATTCAACATTGCGGCTATCCGGTTCGCGCACAAATCCATCCAACGCCGCCACAACTTTGTCGGAAAGCCCAACAATGTCTCCTGCGGGAGTGCTGGTATAAATTTCAACTTCAAATCCCTTTGATAGCACGGCTATTCCTCTCTGAGCGGTGGGTTCTCCTACTCCAGTATCAGGGAAAAGGTTAACGCCTGAGTCTGTCAGAGGGGCGATCGCTCAAGGCTGATTGAACATTGGAACGGAGAGAGAGGGATTCGAACCCTCGTTAGAGTTACCCCTAAACAGCATTTCCAGTGCTGCGCCTTCAACCACTCGGCCATCTCTCCAGGGGAATTGGACTGTATCCACAACCACAGAAAGATTATATTAGCAGAAACCCAACCCCATGCTACACAACCCAGTATCCAAATTCATGTCCCATTCCTATACTGTTCACATCCACGATCGCCGCACCAACACCCGCTACACAATCCAGGCTGCCAGCGATCGCTACATTCTCCATACCGCTGAACATCAAGGAGTCGAACTCCCCTTTGCCTGCCGCAACGGAGCCTGCACAACCTGTGCCGTGCGCGTCCTCTCCGGAGAACTCTATCAACCCGAAGCAATGGGACTGTCCCCTGAACTTCAGCGCCAGGGATACGCCCTACTTTGCGTCAGCTACGCGCGATCGGATCTGGACGTTGAAACTCAAGATGAGGACGAAGTCTATGAGCTTCAGTTTGGCCGCTACTTCGGCAAAGGCAAAGTTCGCCAGGGACTGCCACTGGATGAGGAATGAGGAATGAGGAATGAGGAATGAGGAATGAGGAATGAGGAATGAGGAAAAGACTCCTCCGTCCTCCGTCCTCCGTCCTCCGTCCTTCTTAGAGGAATGAAAAATTGGCAGTTCAGTGAGAAGTGTTCAGCGTTATTGGTCAGTGAACCGTGAATGGTGAATAGTGAATAGTAATCGCTATCCACTATCCACTCCTACCCTTCTCCCCATGTCCATCAACTCCAACCAACTCCAAGTTTTCCTCGATATTGCGACTGAAGCCGTTTTAGCCGCAGGAACTGTCCTGCGAGACTACTGGGGCAATTTGGAAAGCATTGAAGAAAAGGGGCGTCCGGGTGACCTGGTGACGGAGGCGGATCGGGCCGCAGAAGTGGCTGTTCTGGATGTTTTGCATCGCCATGTTCCAGCCCACAATATCCTGACGGAAGAGTCGGGGCAACTGGGTAATCTGGAGAGCGACCTGTTGTGGGCGATCGACCCCCTCGATGGCACCACCAACTATGCCCATCAGTACCCAGTTTCGGCGGTTTCAGTTGGACTGATGATTGAGGGAGTGCCTGCCGTTGGAGCGATTTTTGATCCATTTCGTCAAGAACTGTTTCGCGCGGCAAAGGGTTTGGGAGCAACCTGCGATCGCCGCCCGATTCGGGTTTCCCAAACGACTGACCTGAGTAAGAGCCTGCTGGTGACTGGATTTGCCTACGATCGCCGCCAGACAACTGACAATAACTACGCAGAATTCTGTTACTTGACCCACCTGACTCAGGGAGTTCGGCGCAGCGGTTCTGCTGCAACGGATTTGGCCTATGTTGCCTGTGGCAGATTTGATGGTTTCTGGGAACGCGGTCTATCACCCTGGGATGTCACAGCAGGCATCATCCTGGTTGAAGAAGCAGGCGGCAACGTCACCGCCTATGACGGCAGCCCATTCCAAATGAGTTCTGGACGCATCCTGGCAACAAATGGTCAGATTCACGCCAGCTTGAGCCAGGAGTTACACCGGGTTCCTCCCTTAGAAACTTGGGCAAATCCTCATAACTTCGGTAAGCTGTGCTAGCGCAGACTACTGTCGGTCAGATTACACTAGAAGGAATTCCACGGCAGCCCAAAAAATATCACCATGTCTTTCCAAATCGAGCGAGGGTTCTTTCTTCTAGATTTTGTTGATCACCACGCTGTTTTAGGGGTGCCGATTGATGCTGATGCACAGGCAATTCGTAAACGTTACCTCAAAATTGCGCGTCGGTTGCACCCAGACAGTTTTGCGTCTGGATTTGAGCAAGAAAAGCAGCGTGCCAGTCAACTCTTATCAAAGCTCGTTAACCCCGCTTGGGAGAAGCTGTCTCAGGAGAAGGAGCGTACCGAGTACGATTTGCTGCTGAAGCTGAAAGGACAACAGGCTGCCCGGCAAGGCTCGTTTGAACTTGGCAACTTGGGTAAGGAACTCTCCAATGCCAGCAATCCAGACCATTTTTACCGAACCTCGATTAAAGGACTGTCTGATAAGCAGTATGAGCATCTAGACCAGGCGCTAGAAATTATTGGGCAGATCAGTGAACTCAATATGGTTTATCTGATGCACAAAGATGCTCAAGGAAGCATCGGCATCGGTACCCAAAAGCGAGAAATTTTCACCGGTAGCAACATCCCTGACTCATCGCAATCGTCTGCCGGAGTTCCTAGTGTGAGAACGTCCTCTGTTCAACCTCGACGGGAGTCTGTGACCGATCAATACTGTCGTCGTGCTCAAGAGTATGCGACTAAAAACAATTTTGCTCAGGCGGTGCTGGAACTACGGGATGCCTTGAAAATTGAACCCAAGAATAGCCGCTGTCATGCCTTGCTCGGTATGGTTTACTTAAAACAAAACCAGGTCACGATGGCAAAGATTCACTTTAATAAGGCGTTGGAAGTTGATCCGCAAAATGCAATGGCGTTAGAGGGCAAGCAAGCGCTAGAGCGGGTGCAGAAACAGGCGGGTAGTGCATCTGGTGCCTCAAGTGTAAGTTCTAGAACTGCTCCTCAAAAGGCAAGTCCAAAACCGAACAAACCTGACAACAAGTCGGGCGGCGGGCTGTTTGGTCGATTTGGTGGGAAGAAGAAGTAATGGTTTATCAACCGCCTGTCGGAGCCAGGGATCTTTTACCGATTGATGTTGCCCAGAAACTCTGGATTGAGGATCGCTTACAGCAGGTGTTTCACCGCTGGGGCTATCACCGGATTATTACCTCTACGTTGGAACGATTGGATACCTTGATGGCCGGGGAGGCGATCCAGCGAACAACCGTGCTCCAACTCCAGGGAATGGAAGAAGAAGAGTTGGGGTTGCGTCCAGAGCTGACGGCGTCGATCGCCCGCGCCGCCGTCACCCGCATGGCAGGTGCAACCTATCCTCTGCGCCTTTACTACAACGCCAACGTGTTTCGGCGGGCCCAGGAGACCAGCCATAATCGTCAGCAGGAGTTTTACCAGGCAGGCGTGGAGCTGCTTGGCGTGGGTGGGCTACTGGCAGATGCAGAAATTCTGCTGCTGCTGGTCGATTGTCTGCAAAGCCTGGGACTCGAACACTGCTCCATTATCTTAGGTGAAGCCGGGCTGACCCGATCGCTCCTATCTCCCTTTCCAGCAGCCTTACAGCCCAAAGTTCGGCACGCGATCGCCCATTTAGACCGGGTCACCCTGGAGACAATGCCCCTGTCGCCCGGACTGCGCGATCGTGCCCTGCTCCTCCTCGATCTGCGCGGACAACCCACCAATGTTCTGCAACGAGTTGCCAAATTCGATTTGGATGACTCCCAACGCGATGCCCTTAACAATCTGAAATCCCTGATCGAACTCCTCCAGGGCACTCCCCGTACAGACGCGATTAATCCTCGTAGAGACGCGATTAAGAGTCCTGCGGACACGCTGCGCGAACGCATCTCTACACCATCCCCCATCCCTCTTGTTCTCGACCTCAGCCTGATTCAAACCCTCGACTACTACACCGGCATTGTGTTTGAAGTTGTCAGCGAATCGCCTGGCGGAGTGCAAGTGCTCGGTCAGGGCGGTCGCTATGATCAGCTTCTGGGACTGTATCACCCAGAGGGGCAAAGCGATCCCGGCATTGGATTTGCCCTCCAACTGGAACACTTACACCAGGTTCTAGCCCCAACCGGTCAGCTTCCCCAACAAGCTCCAGTCACTGACTGGTTGGTCGTTCCAGAGAACCTTCAGGCCTATCCTGATGCTCTGGCCCATGCCCAACAGTTACGCACCTCGACCAACTTAATCAGCGTTGAACTGGACTTAGGTGAACGAACCGCTGCCGAAATTCATGACTATGTCCGCCATCGCCGCATTACCCAAATTGCCTGGGTCAAGGCGGGCGGGGCCGTAGTCGTTGAAACCGTGAGCCAGCAATAATAGAGTTGTTGGGTGTTAGGCGCGAGGTGTCAGGAGGAAAGCCTTTCCTCTGACTCCTAGTCCCTAGCCCCTGGCTCCTAGCCCCTAACGCGAGAGAGAACACTGTGCCTCATACGATTGTTACTGAAACGTGCGAAGGCGTCGCCGATTGCGTAGACGCTTGCCCGGTTGCCTGCATTCATCCGGGATCCGGAAAGAACATGAAAGGAACCGATTGGTACTGGATCGACTTCTCGACCTGCATCGACTGTGGAATTTGTCTACAAGTTTGTCCTGTGGAAGGGGCGATCGTGCCAGAAGAGCGCCCTGATCTGCAAAAAACACCACAGTAGGATTTTGGATTTTAGATTTTGGATTGAAAACTTATCTTTCAATTCAAAATTGCACCTTTAAAACCCTGGCAATGCTGAAAGGCAGTATGGATCTAAACGAGGTTTCGACCATACAGCACCTATTTCATACCCAGCATCAGCAACGCCAAACCCCTTGATAACCCAATCTAAAATCGATAATCGCCAATCTAAAATCGATCGCTATGCCCAATCCCCCCCTCCTCGAAGTTGAAAACGTCTACGCCGGGTACATCAGAGACCTGGATATTTTGCAGGGCGTTAACTTCCGAGTTTATCCGGGTGAGGTGGTGGCCATTATTGGACCGAATGGAGCCGGAAAGTCTACTCTGGCGAAGACCATCTTTGGGTTGCTAACCCCTCACAAAGGCACGATTGTCTTTCAGGGTGAATCCATTGCTGGGTTGAAGTCTGACCAAATTGTGCAACGCGGGATGTGCTATGTGCCGCAGATTGCCAACGTGTTTCGCTCATTGACGGTTGAAGAAAACTTAGAAATGGGCGCATTTGTGCGAGATGTGCCCCTGCAATCTTTTAAGGATGAAATTTTTACTCGGTTCCCCATACTGGCGAAACGGCGCAAGCAGCAAGCCGGAACACTGTCCGGTGGAGAACGACAAATGCTGGCTATGGGCAAAGCATTGATGCTGAAACCAAGTCTGCTGTTGCTGGATGAACCTTCGGCAGCGCTGTCTCCGATTCTGGCTAATAGCGTATTTAAGCAGATTCGCGAAATTAATCGGAGCGGAACCGCGATCGCTCTAGTTGAACAAAATGCCCGCAAAGCATTGGAGATGTCCGATCGCGGTTACGTGCTGGAGTCCGGCCGCGATCGCTTTGAGGGACGCGGCATCGATTTGCTCAATGATCCCAAAGTCGGCGAACTCTACCTAGGTGCGGACAGGGGACATTGAACCCGTTTTGCGGCGATCGCATACTCGGCACAACGCAATCAGTGCAGCATAGAAAAAAGGTTTGTTGGAATAGGTGACAAATAGGGAAAACCTGATCGATACTCAAAGCAAGCTAATCCAAGCAGTCCGTAGTAGTCTGTCAACTTTAATTTGACGGGTTAATCACTCAGTCCTCAGTCCTCAATTTTTGCTTGACAGACCCCTAGCCCCTAGCCCCTACCCCCTTTTTGATTGCTAGATGTCACGGATTTATACCACTGAGGATTTAATCAAGATCCTGGCAGATGAGCGCCGAGCGTGCATTAACGGACAGCGCTTAAATTTGGCTGTTAGTCCTTCTGGGAGTCCATTTCTGGACAAATTCTTGCAGCCAGACGGGATTCAAAAGTTCACTGCTTACCAAGACTTTCGAGCGGCTGTCCACCAGTATCAACGAGAGCACAGCGTCTCAGGGATCATTTGGCCAATCCTGACCATGAAGGGGCATCGCCTGCGGTTTCCCAAACTGGATGACCAGTTAATTGCGCTGCCCAGGGATTTGAACCTGTTGAAGATAGCTAAAAGGCATCTCTTCGACTTCTGGCACGAGGTAACCGATCAGATGGACTTGTATCTCAGCTTAGACGCTAGTAAATCCTACCGACTGGTTACTCCAGAGGACGTTGAGCGAATCATGCAGCGTACAGAATGGGCCAGCCTCACCCAGCTCGGCAAGTTGGATAACCTGGAAATCATTTTGCAATTGGGCTGGGGAAAGCCGGAGGAAGCAATCTACCGACGGGGCTTTCCGGAATCAGGCAGTGAGTATGTGCATGCGGTGAATCCGGGAAACTATCCGTGTGGATGAAAATGGGAGCCGCGAGCGATCCTACTGGACTCTACCGCTATTCGTTGTGGCGAGAGTGGAATCCGGATGCTGCAAGGCTTGGATTTGTGATGTTGAATCCGAACCGCGCTGATGCATCGGTGGATGATCCCACGATTCGGCGCTGTATTGGCTTTGCGCGATCGTGGGGTTATGGCTCTCTGGAAGTCGTCAATCTGTTTGCCTACCGGACAGCCCATCCTAAAATGCTGTGCCAGGTCGTGAATCCAATCGGAATCGAAAATGATGATTATCTGGAATCCTTGGCGCACCGGGTCGATCGCATCATTCTGGCATGGGGAAATTGGGGTGCTCTGCAGGGGCGCGATCGCGCCGTTTTGTCCCTATTGACGAATCAGGAAAGCCGGTTGTGTCTGGGAATGACCAAGCTCGGACATCCCCGCCATCCGTTGTACCTCAGAGGGGATACTCTGCCAATTCCGTTCTCAACGAATCAAGCTAGCAATTCCGTACAGAACTGGCGCGAAGAGTAGGGCAGGCAAGAAAGCTGCGACGCGGATTTGGGCAATCTCTAGCAGGTTAAGTCCAATGCCAACAATCATCAACCCCCCGACTCCAGTCACGAGCAACACCGGAGGAGAATGAGCTGGATCAGGGATGATTTGGGCAAGAGTCCCGGACAGTAAAGACAATCCGCCCTGGTAGAGAGCGATGATCAGGGCAGAGAAGCCAACGCCAATGCCAAAGCTGCTGGTGAGAACAATGGATGCCAGTCCATCCATGACTGATTTCAGCATCAGCAAGCGACTGTCGCCGGATAGCCCATTGTTGAGGCAGCCCAATAGCGCCATGGGTCCGACACAAAAGAGCAGGCTAGCAGCCACAAAGCCCTCGGTGAAGCCAACCCCACCGCTGAATCGCTGCTTTAAGCGATCGCCCACTCCCGTCAGTCGTTCCTCAATCTGCGCCCACTCCCCCAACAGTCCTCCCAAAACCAGAGTCGCCAGCCCCAGGATAACGCCGTCTACAACACCCGCCTGCACCTTCGTCAAGCTAGCTGCCATCGTAAATCCCAGAAACAGCGTCAGCAACCCAACTCCCTGCGTAATGATGCGAACCATCCGGAGCGGAAGCCGATCCCTCAAGACCAGACCGATCGCCGTGCCCAGCACAACCGTCGCCACATTCACCCAGGTGCCGCTGGTTCGTGTCCAAAAGTCCAGCACTACACGATTCTCCTCCTCAAATTCGAGGGTGATTTAGGCAACGCCGTAACACCCTATTGACGGTCGCTTGGGTGCGTTACGCTCTCGCTAAGAGCACTCTACACATAAATGCCAAATTGACACAAACAATTGGAAGCTTGAGAGATTCGGCTATCGTTTCACCTCCAAAGTTTGGTCGGGTCAAACGGCTGCTTTGAGTGACAAAAACCTGTAGACGACCCGAATCAACTTATGCATGACTGTGCTCACGACCTGCATCTTAGTTTTGCCAGCCGCTAGCAGGCGATCGCGAAACACTTGGATTTGAGGACAACGCTGGATCAAATTGAGCACGGGAAAGTAGAACGCTTTACGGTGGCGAACAAATTTTCAGGACTTTCAGCCATCGGTTCATACCTTGATCCTTGATCCAGCAACGCCTTAGAGACTGTTTGTAAATGAATTTAAAGAGGCTGAAACACGCTTCAAGACTTGATCCTCCCTACCCCTCCTTAATAAGGGACGGAACCGAAGACCAAAGCT
>JAAUSG010000260.1 GCA_012034055.1 Leptolyngbyaceae cyanobacterium RU_5_1
GGCATGAGACGAATGATGATCACAGCAATTGATGCTAACGAGAGATGCTTACTGAAATAAGGCGATTTCTGAGAAAGATTTTACCCCTGGAGGAACGAACGGCCGTTCGTCTTTACCAGGATTTTTTGGTAGTTTCTTTCCTGGAAATCTCCTAATATCTACTAAAACGCAAAGTAATGGATTCTTGATCCCCTTCAAGAGATATTTATGGAACGAGTGCTTCTTGACTGATTATGCTGCGATTGACTAAACAGCTATGGATATGGTTGCGCGGTGGCACCTTTCGCCTGTTGCTGCTGGCAGGGCTGGTTCTGCTGGTATGGGGAACGTTAGCACCCGTTGGCACGATCGTTTGGTGGCTGAATCAAAGCACTGAAAGTTTGGGTTTGAAGAAGAAACCGTTGCAAAAACGTCTAATCCGCGATCGCGCAACTTCAACCCCAGCATCCTCAACCATTAACTGCTACATTGTCTTCCTGCCGGGGGTTGGCGACTTCTCTACCAACCAGTTAACTCCAGGAGAAGCGTGTTTTTTGAATCATCTGGTTGAGCAGCATCCAAACTGTGTTGCGGTTCGAGATGTGTTTCCCTACTCTGCTGCCAATCAAGATTTGACTGGAGAACGATTACTGGCTCCGCTCTGGCAGGCGGCTGAACGTGCAGATGGTTGGTTGGAAAATGCGGATGTCTTGATCAAAATTCGCAATCTTTGGCGGTTTGCGATTTCTGCTGACGATCGCTATGGCCCGGTCTACAGCCAGGGGATTGCCGATGCCATTATTGACCGCATGAACGCCGCGCATCCCATTCCACGTTCCCGCCAACAGCCACTGAACGTCATTCTGGTGGGTACGAGTGGTGGAGTACAAGTTGCCTTGGGTGCGGTTTCCTAATTAGATCAGTGGCTGGATGCCCACTTGACCGTTGTTTCAATGGGAGGAACGTTTAATGGTGAGAATGGTTTTGATACGGTAAACCAGATGTATCACTTGCACGGTGAGCGAGATTGGATTGAAGACATCAGCCAGATTGTGTTCGCTTCCCGCTGGCGTTGGACCGTCGGTTCTCCCTTCAATCGAGCCATTCGGCAAGGGCGATATACCGCGATCAGTAGTGGTCCTCACACCCATGATGGTAAGGGAGGGTATTTTGGATTGGCGATCGCTAAACTCCCCAACACTCAATATGTTGAGATCACTCTGCAAAAGGCTAATCAATTACCCGTCTGGTCAATTCAATCTTCATCAACTGCTCAGTAGCCGGAAAACGCTTAAACTAATATCTTCATCTCTTTCTTAAGAGAGTCGTTACAAGTTGTAAATTCAGTTACTTTCCTAACTAGATTGGTAAAAATAAACATTGAATGACTAATAACCAATACCAATCTAAAATCACAAATTCAAAGTTGGTATAATGCTAATGCAAACTAGTGTAGAAACAGAATCTCTCAGTTCCAAACTTGAAAACGTTGCGAAAGTTTTACGAATTGTCGGTTGGGCCGGCTTCTCGATCCAGCTTTTACTAGCCGCCGTTTCTGGAGTCTTGTTGCTCTTTGCAATCTCTGGCCGCAACTTTAGGGAGGCGATCGCCCCTTCAACAGGCGTTGCCCCTAGAGTTGGCTACACGGTTACCCAAACAACACCCGGGGTCGGAATTAGTATTTTCTGGACAGTCTGTGGAATTTTAGCGTTGCTCTTCAGTGTTTATCTTGCCTTTCGTCAAACTCGCTTTGCTAGACGATTGCGTAATCCAGATCCCAGTTTGCACCCTAAGAAAGCAGACGTTCTACAGGTTTTGCGGTTAGGTATCATTGTCGGGTTTGTTGGGATGCTGTTGGCAATCCTGGGAAGTGGAGCAGCAATGGGAGTGCTGCTCTCGAAAACAGTTGCTCAACCGCAGGGAGTCGCCATTTATAACCCCAATCTAATTATTCGATCGCTCGATGTTTTTTGCAGCAATGGCAAGCATAACGGGTATTGCTGCCCACTATATCGGCACAGTTGCTTCCTTTGGGCTTTTCAATTGGCTCCGTCACCAAGCGTAGATGTCCTTGCAGGCGATCGTGCTCACGAGCCTGATCTGTTGAAGGCGCGTTAGTCGTACCAAAATCGACAGTCAAGGATTAATGCGTGACGGCTACACCTAAGGCACCCTACGTTTATTTATATCCACCTGAGTTAAAAATAGACATCCACCATCCTACAAATAACCAATGGCCATGTTCATTTGCGGCTACTTATTTTTCTCAGCACCCGGTGTAAGAAATGGCTGATAGGTGAAGCATTTGTGAGTCTGGCAGTGTTTTGCTTGTGCGATCGCTTCATCCAATTGATCCCCAGAAATGACATGAAAGCGTCGAATTCCATCTGGAAGCCCATCACTAACGATGTAAACAAACTTCCCGCCCTGATAGAAGTCGTAATTCCCAATTTGACCCACATATTTGGAACCCCGAAAGTCGTCAGTGACTTGCGAGTTGTACATGCGCTCAATCATCTCCAAGCCTTGAGCATTGTTTCTAGCAAAGGCTAATCCTGGAGTATTCATGATCGTGACAAGCTGTTCTTCTACTGAAGTGTTATCTTCAGGGCGAACCTTGACGAGTAACGCCAAATTGCCACCGGGAACGCTCCGCAGACCTGTATAGGCATCGACATCTCGGTTGTATACCAGGACTGGGAGGATTGCACTATTCTCTGCCCACTTGCGGACAGTTTCAATGGTTTGTCCTGGTAGTGCATGAGCAGAGGTGGCTCCCATTGTGATAGCAACGATACCAAGGGTTAACCTACTTAAGAACTGGAACGGTTTGTTATTCACTAGCAGTTTCATAAGGATGCAATTTCAGGTTATTATTTTCGTGCGAACTGTTGTTCAGAGATTCAATGGCATAACATCAGTTGAAATGTCAGACTTATATCAACACTGTATCAAGTAAATGTTAGAAAACCGGGGAAAAAACAGGGAGAAATCGGGGAGTCATATTCATTGCATCGATTTTAGATTGACGATTTTAGATTGAGAAATAAATGTCTGCGTTGCAGTGTTTTCGGCTTAACCCTTTGTAGCAGGCAGAAATCGAAATGGTATGCTTAGAATCTATTGATCGCGATCAGCACGCTTGGAATTAGTCTGCTCTTGCAGTGCCCAAAGGCTGAGTACTGCTGCCAAAGCCGCGCCCAGGCTGTCCATGATCAAATCCGTAATCGTATCGTCTAAACTTTCGATCACTTCGATCGCCAGAATCCTGCCAGCCGTCCATTCGGCGACTTCCCACAACGCCCCGATCGCGATCCCAAAACTGGTGATGGTCAACAAATACAGCAACTTATGATTACGGAAGACCGTCAGCATCGAATTGTATGCCAAAAAACTCAGTGCCAGGGTGAAGGCAAACGTGGTGAAAGCATGAACGATCTCATCGTAGGGTCCAGGTTGGTAAAACAGTCCCCATACCCAACCCCCGGCATTCAGTAGTGCCGCCATCACAAATAAGCAGTCGAACAGCGTTGGCAATTTGTCGTCGTTGACCACAAAAATGAGTGAGGCAATCAGAAAGAAGGCCAGGGCGATCGCGTTCTGCCAATTACCCTGAATAGCAGCGGCAATCACCGCTAGAGTCAAGAAAAACTGTCCCACCCAAGCGGCAATCCGATACCCTCGCCAATTCGTCTTCAACATCTGTTTGTCATACCCCATTAGAAAGATTTAGACTTACAACTTTCCTGTGGCTGTTTCAAAGCCTTAGTCGCACGATAATAGCGTTCCTGCAACGCTTGACGATCCAACTCCTCCGCCAGTCCTTCCTGGCTCCCTCGCAAAATCATGTCCGCATGGCGTTGCAGCACGGTTTGTTGAGTTGAATGGTGAGTGTGATGGGCGACAAGCGCGATCGCATCCAGTAATCGGATTGTCACGTCAGCATCCGACCGACCATAGTGGCGAATTTGATTAAAGGCAGCATCTACCAGTTGTTCAAACGTGACGGGTTCAGCAATCACTCGTAGTGTATGAGTCTTGTCATAACGGTGGGGGGAGGGAAAATTGCGGGTGGCTAAATGAGCCAAGCCAGCTCCTAATCGGTCAATACATCGAATGGCGGTAAACGGATCATTGACGGCTGGAGAGATGGCTCGGAGCGCAATTTCAACCAACTGGTCAATCGGAAACTCGACATCCTGTTGTTCAGTTCGTTCGTGACCGAGTAGAAATGCATCGTTCAGGTGTTTAACGAATGCAGGTGTGATGCGATCGCGCGGATAAACCTGAAGCAGTTCACTTCCTTTGACCACAAACTGACCGGGACGAATTTGAAGACGTAGCAGCAGGCGATGGTTGTCAGCAAGCTGCATTAACTTTTGATCATCAATTGCTTGCAGGTAGCCCGTTTTAGTCGCGTTGAGAGGATGCGCTTCGGCATCAAAGTCAGTTGGGATTTTACTGACTAAATGCTGATCCGACGCACTCTGTCCCAGCGTTTCAGGAAATACGCGATCGATTGCCTGCTCCAAATCCTCACTCACATTTGCAATCACATGCGATACCTGAATAATTGTGGCGGCATGATGGATGAAATAGATCAAGACACCAACACTGGTGATGGCAAGACCAATCGCAACCGTTACAGAAAGCTGTGGCACGAACAACTGATAATCTTCGCCGTGAATCGTTCGCAAGACTAACAGGCAGTAGATGAATGTCCCGATGAAAGTTCCCAACACAACCTGATTGCCCGTATCTTGCATGAACGTCCGCAGTAGGCGAGGTCCAAAGTTGGACGATGCCAGTTGAAGCGCCACGATCGTGATTGAGAAGGCAGTTGCCGTAACGGTGATTATCGAACCTGCAACCGCTGAAAGCACAGCGCGTGCGCCTTCGGGACCCCCTGCGTAGAGCCACGTCAACTGGGATAAGATCTTGCTACCGGCACTATCAATTGCCAATAAGAGAAATGCAAGTCCCGCTGCCGCTACTGCCATCACTGTTGGTAAAAACCAGTAACTTGAATGCAGCAAATCCCACAGTTTACCAAGTTTGACGTTTCTCATTCTTCGCGCGTTGATCGACGTTGTCCATTCTTATCCTGCCGTGCTCGTAATTCAGCGAACTGGCGGAGGGCTTCACTAATACGACGCGGCTGAGGCACTTCACCCTTGCCAGCCGGCCATCCCTCACGTTGGCGATCGCGATCGCCGTCGGTTTCCTCGGTTTGGTCATGGAACAAAATTTGTCGAGTGGGGAAGGGCAAGTCAATACCATTCTTTGTCAGCTTGTTTTTGATGGCGGTGAGTACCTGGTCTTGTAAGTCCAGTGAGTCAGCACGGCGCGGAGGTTGCACCCACCAACGGGCACGAATGTTAACTGTACTTTCTGCTAAATCCACCACGATCGCATCAGGAGCAGGTTCCCTCAGCACCCCCGGAGTTTCGTGCATGGCTTCCAAAACCAATTCCTTTGCCCAGTCAATATCATCACCGTAGCCAATGCCTATGTCATACTCTAGGCGACGATTTTCAAAGGCGGTGTTGACGACTACTGAGTTCGTAAATAACTCCGAATTTGGAATCACAATCCGGCGGCCATCATACGTTCGGATCAGTGTGGCACGGGTTTGAATACTTTCAACCGTACCCTCAAAGCCTTTGAACACGATCTGATCATGAATCTGGAAGGGTTCCGTCAACAGAATCAAAATCCCTGCCAGAAAGTTTTGCAGAATGTCACGGAAGGCAAACCCGATCGCGACCCCGCTAATTCCCAGGAGTTGCACTAAGTCCCCTGCTTTGAGTGACGGCAGGATGATAGACAAGGCAACAAACAAACCAATCAAAATAATAGTCCATTGTGCTAATCGTCCCAGTACCAGTCCTAGATTATAAGAGTGACGGCGATCGCGGGTCAGGCGCTTAACCAGTTGCTTAATTCCGCCCGCAATCAAGAAGAAGAGGGTGAAAACGATCAATGCCAGCACGATATTGGGCAACAGGACAATCAACCCGCTAACCATGTCCTGCACCTTATTCCAGGCTGTAGATAGCGCAGTGTTCATGATCGTTCTTGTTCATTTATCGATGATAATAGTAGTCAACAGTAGACGGATTGGAACTCTATCCAAGGTCAGTAAATCAATCACTCTACACTTGAAGCAGTGTGAATTTTACGCTTGTGTTTCTGGTATGTAGCGCTCAGACGAGCAGCCTCAGGGAAAGAACCGTCAATCAGGTTTTTTGCCGGTCACTTCTTCTACCTGACTAACGCTAAAAATTAGGGTGAACGGTTGTCCCATCTCCCGCTCTATAAATACTTCCAATAAACGCACTTGCCTGGGAGTGATGGGTGTTTGCGATCGCACACTCAACCGTACCTGAGGAGGCTTGGTCAACCAGTTGGTATCAATGTTCAACAATTCCAGACGCTGAAACGTAATCGTGCGATTGACTAGCGCTTCTTCAAGACTGCTTTCTAGCCGTGCCTGCCGAACCAACTCAGCAGATCCAATACTTAACGGTAGTAGCAGGGTCGATATGAGAGCAACGGTCCACCCTAAAGCCTTGCGTGCCTGTCGAAACGGGGTATAGCCTGCCAGCAGAAACGTCAGCATACAGGACAGCGTGATGCCAAGCAGGTTGGTGAAATAGAGCAGAGTTGCTCCTAGACTGAGCGACCAATCCCTCTGTGCCAGCCCTAATCCCATCACACAAATGGGAGGCATCAGGGCTACCGCGATCGCTGTTCCTGCTAGACTACCGGAAATCTTCGGCTGAACTTTAGCATAGCCACTGATGCCGCCTGCTGCCACAGCAATTCCCAAATCCAGTAAGGTTGGCTTGGATCGAGATAGCATCTCGCTGCCAAAACTAGGAATCCCTGCCACCAAGCCTAAAATCCAGGCAAGAAGTACTGCCAGCAGTGTTCCCACCCCAACTGCAATCAATCCTTTGCGAAAGAGAAGGAGGTTACCTACGAGTGCCCCAAACGCTAGCCCCCGGATCGGCAGCATCAAAGGGGCAATGATCATTGCACCAATAATCACAGCCGCACTATTAGCCAGCAACCCGAACGTGGCGATCGCACAGGAACCGACAATCAGAATCAGATAGGCGGCACCTAGAGCCGAGTCCTCCAGTAGCTCAACCTGTAGCTGCTGAAGCTGAGTCGGCTCAACTTGTTGACGCCGGTGCCTAAAACGGTTGCGAATGTCTGCTAACCAAACCAAGATCCTACTCTCACCATCAATGTCTATAAGCGTAACCTAGTCTTGGTTTGAGAAGCTGTTTGTAAATAGATATGAAGCGA
>JAAUSG010000261.1 GCA_012034055.1 Leptolyngbyaceae cyanobacterium RU_5_1
TTCCCCTTATAGGGGCTAGGGGATCTCTGAGTGCTTAACATCACAGACCATACCTTTTTAAACATCCTCTGAAATTAATCAGGAGTCAACGACCATGAAATTTGCGGGAACCTGGCATATCACTGAAATGGAAAATTGGGACGAAGACTACTTCAACATGGAGGTACAGGCTTATATTGAAATCGATCAAAGGGGATCGGGTGATTTTCAATTTGGCTTAGTTACTGGACAGATCGATGGTGAAATCGTGAAAGATCAAGTGGGTGAGAAGCTTGAATTTACCTGGGAAGGCGGCGATGAAAATGATGAAGCATCAGGTAGCGGTTGGTTGAGATTGAAAGATAAAAATACATTAGAAGGAAAGATTAAATTCCACGGAGGAGATAGCTCTCTATTTTCAGCAAAACGGGTATAAGAATCATTTTTGAGAGAAGTATCATAGCGGTATAACACCATGAGTGATTACGATCAGCAAGTTGAACAAATACGACTTTACAATCAGCCAATTCTAGATGAGTTTCAAGCCTGGCTTGAAAAATCAAACCTTTCTATCAATACAATTAGGAGTCATGTACAGAATATCGAGTTCTTTGCTGAGTATCTTTTTTACTATGAACCTTTGCGTCAGTTAGATGAAGCAGAAGACGGGGATGTTGTTGACTTTCTGATGAATTGGTTTCCTCGCAAAGCATTATGGGCATCAGAAAGCAGTGTCAAGTCGTACATCACTTCGTTCCGAAAGTTCTTTAGATACATGGTTGAAAGTCAACGAATTAGTGCGGATCAAGAAGCCGAAATACGAGAAACCTTGAAGGAGGGTAAAGAAGAGTTTTTAGGTGCGGTAAGAATGGACGACTTGGTTTGGTAAGTTCAGAAAGTTGAAGTTGAGCGGTGAAGATTGTTGGGTTGGGCACGGCTTAAAGACTATATCGCTGAGTCTCAAAGTTTAGAGGATGTTTTAAAAGTCCTCCTGTTTGTAGCAAAGCGTGCAAGATCCCCCTAAATCCCCCTTAATAAGGGGGATTTTGAGCTAATTTCCCCCCTTATTAAGGGGGGCTAGGGGGGATCGCTGAGTGCTTAACATCACAGACCACACCTTTTCAAACATCCTCTTAGGTAGTGCTTACTCTGCGAAGCTAATTGATTAGCAACTAACAATTGGTTAACAAAGAATCTATGCAATTACCAAAAAAATCAAAACAATGGCTAAGAGAGATTGAAAAGGCAGTTGATGATGTCTATACACAATTGGAAGGTCATGACCGGGTTGGCAAGGAGCAATTTGAAGCTGTTTTAAATGTTGTAGCAGATAATATTGCAAAAAATCGAAATATTGAGAAAACAAGGATTTTTGAAAAGACTGGAGAAGTAATAGAGGCATTGGCAGGGTACTTGAAGAGCATTCCCGAATCAAAAAGAGGCTGGACAGGAATTACTGCTTTCTTGTACATCAAGTTTCATCAGGTTTTAGAACTCATTAATGAGCGACAGATGCTGAACATCCTGATTTCTCAACTACCTTTTGCTTGAACTGGTTTGATATAAATGTGAAAGTCATCATTGTAGTATCAACACCCCCCGATGAGAAGGATCTTAACAGCTTGAGAAGAGCTGCATCCAGGCTAACCGACGATCGAAGAAGTATAGCGGTACGAACAACCCAAGAGGGCGATCGCATTTCCCTAATCACCAATTTCACATCATTATTTCATTTCCCAAATAATCAGGGAGATTATCCATGAGTGAATATCAGTATTACGAATTTCAAACCATCGATCGCCCACTCACGGCGAACGAACAGGCGGAGATCAAGAAACTCTCCAGTCGGGTTCAACTGACACCCACTCAGGCAATTTTCCTGTATAACTATGGCGACTTTCGAGGCGATCCAGAAAAAGTATTAACCCAATACTTTGATATCATGTTCTACATCGCGAACTGGGGCACCTGGCGGTTAATGTTTCGGTTTCCGAAAGCGATCGCAGACCCAACGTGGTTCCAGCCTTATGACCTGCCCGATGCTATCACCATTACCCAAACGTCCAGGTACCTCGTCCTTGATATCCACATCACCGAGGAAGGAGGCATCGGGGGTTGGGTTGAAGGGGAAGGATGGCTGCCGCGCTTACTGCCCCTCCGGGATGATCTGTTGAGTGGAGATTTACGCTTGCTGTATCTCGTCTGGTTGCGAGTGGCTCCCTATCTGGCTGGATACGCTCTGGATGAGGATCCAGTTGAGCCACCGCTTCCCCCTAACTTGAGCCAGCTTTCTGACCCGCTTCAGGCATTCATTGACCTGGTAGAACTGAATCCCGATTGGGTCACCGCTGCGGCTCAGGCAAGTCCTCGTCAGCAATCCACTTCAGACGAGCCGCCCCTGGAAACCTGGCTGTCTGCCCTGTCAGAGGCTGAACGGCAAGAATTTTTGCTCAAACTCGTGCGGCGCGAACCTCACGTTGATCTGCAGTTGATTCATCGCCTGCAAGAACTGGCAGGTGCAACGCGATCGACGCCTCAAGCGGCTCCAGGACAGCGACGGCTTTCTGAACTGGAAGCAATTGCCAACCTGCTGAAAACGCAGCGTGAGCAAAAAGAACAGACCGCAGCGAGAAAAAAGCGAATCCAGGAATTAGAAGCACTGGCACCGAGAGAAGCGCAAACCTGGAAGAGAGTGGTGGAGCTGATCGCGCTCAAGCAATCTAAACCCTACGATGAAGCCACTGCCTTACTCAAAGATTTGCGTGATTTGGCAGACCATCAAGGGCGATCGCCCGAATTCATTCAACGCTTTGAGCAGCTAAAGTCGGAATACCAGAACCGTCCAGCCTTAATCACCCGGTTTAGGACAATCAAGCTGTAAAACAAGAGGGTGAGCATTGCTCACCCTCTTGTTTCTACTGGGTTGTTAATAGTTCAGACGGTAGTCGCTTGAAGACAAGGCGTTCGTTTTCGCCGACATCGACGAAGATGGTGTCGCCGTTGTGAAACTCGTTGCGCAGGATGGATTTGGCGATCGCGGTTTCCAGTTCGCGCTGGATGGCCCGCTTCAGTGGACGGGCACCGTAGACCGGGTCGTAGCCAACGTCGGCCAGGAAATCGATCGCCGCATCTGAAAGCTTGAGTACCATCTTGCGGTCTGCCAATCGGGTACTGAGGCGCTGGGTTTGAAGTTTGACGATTTCGCGCAGTTCGCTCTTCTGCAAGCTGTGGAAGATGATGAACTCATCAATTCGATTCAGGAATTCGGGACGGAACTGGGTTCGCATGGCTTCAATCACGCGGCTACGCATCTCATCGTAGCGATCGTCGTCCCCGGCAATGTCCAGGATGTACTGGGAACCAATGTTGCTGGTCATGATGATGATTGTGTTTTTGAAGTCCACAGTATGCCCCTGGGAATCGGTAACGCGCCCGTCGTCCAGAATTTGCAGCATGACGTTGAACACGTCGGGGTGGGCTTTTTCGATCTCATCAAACAGGACAACGGCATAGGGACGGCGACGGATGGATTCCGTCAGTTGCCCCCCTTCGTCATAGCCGACATAGCCCGGAGGCGCACCAATTAAACGAGAGACGGCGTGCTTTTCCATGTACTCAGACATATCGATGCGCACCATTGCCTCTTCCGTGTCGAACAGGTACATCGCCAGGGCTTTTGCCAGTTCGGTTTTACCCACGCCGGTCGGTCCCAGGAAGATGAAGCTGGCGGTGGGACGATTCGGGTCTGACAGTCCAGCCCGCGATCGCTGAATTGCATCGGCAACAGCGGTGACGGCTTCGGCTTGACCGATAACGCGCGTGTGCAGTTCATCTTCCAGGTGCAGCAGCTTCTGCATTTCGGACTCCACCAGCTTGCTGATCGGAATCCCGGTCCACTTGGAGATGATTTCGGCAATGTCGGCTTCAGTCACCTCTTCCCGCAGCATCGATTTGCCGCTGGTTTGGGTTTGGGAGAGGTGCTGCTCTGCTTCCTGCAGTTGACGATTCAGATCAGTCATCTTGCCGTACTTCAGCTCGGCAGCCCGGTTGAGGTCGTAGTCGCGCTCGGCTTGTTGAACTTCGACATTGACGCGATCGATCTCTTCTTTCAACGTCTGAATCTTGGTGATGCTGTCTTTCTCGGCCTGCCACTGGGCATTCAGGGTAGATTGCTCCTCTTTCAGATCTGCCAGCTCTTTTTCCAAGCGTTCGAGGCGATCGCGCGAGGCTGGATCGGTCTCTTTCTGCAGCGACAGCCTTTCCATTTCGAGCTGGAGAATTTTGCGGTCTGCCTCATCCAATTCTTCGGGCTTGGAGGTGATCTCCATCTTTAGCTTTGCCGCTGCCTCATCCATCAGATCAATCGCTTTATCAGGCAAGAAGCGATCGCTGATATAACGGGTTGAAAGCGTCGCAGCGGCAACCAGAGCACTGTCAGAAATCTTCACGCCGTGGTGAACTTCATAGCGCTCCTTCAGTCCGCGCAGAATCGAGATCGTGTCTTCCACACTGGGCTGATCCACATAGACCTGCTGGAAACGCCGTTCCAGAGCCGCATCTTTTTCGATGTACTTACGGTACTCATCCAGAGTTGTGGCCCCAATACAGCGCAGCTCACCTCGCGATAGCATTGGCTTGAGCAGGTTTCCGGCGTCCATTGCGCCCTGCGTGGCACCCGCACCCACGACGGTATGGATTTCGTCAATGAACAAGATGATGTTGCCCTTCGACTCAATGACTTCCTTGAGCACCGCTTTTAGCCGTTCTTCAAACTCACCGCGATATTTGGCACCGGCAATCAGAGCACCCATGTCGAGGGCAATCAGCTTGCGGTCTTTAAGGGATTGGGGCACGTCACCACTGACGATTCGTTGGGCCAGTCCTTCGGCGATCGCGGTCTTACCCACACCCGGTTCACCAATCAATACGGGATTGTTCTTGGTACGCCGCGACAGAATCTGAATCGTGCGGCGAATCTCATCATCCCGACCAATTACCGGGTCAAGCTTGCCTTCGCGGGCAAACTGGGTCAAATCTCGCCCATACTTCTCCAACGACTCATATTTACCTTCGGGGTTCTGGTCGGTCACTTTCTGACTCCCTCGAATCTGGTTGATCGCGTCCTTGAGCTTGCCTTCATCTAGTTTAAATTCTGCGAACACTGCTCTGCCAAAGCGATGTCCTGCGCATAAGCAAGCAGCATATGCTCGACCGAGATGAACTCATCGCCATACTGTTTACGGTAGTTCTCGGCGCGATCGCACAGCGTGTCTAAACTGCGTCCCAAATATACGTTGCCACCGCTACCCGAGATCTTGGGTCGTTTGCGCATGAACTCGTCGGTGCGATCGCGCAACTGTTGCACATTCACACCCAGCTTATTCAGCACGCTGGTTGCCAACCCTTCCTGCTCCAGCAGCGCTTTCATCAAGTGCTCAGACTCAATCTGCTGGTGTTGTTCCTGCTTGGCAATATCAGGGGTGCGGACGATCGCTTCCCACGCTTTCTCGGTAAATTGGTTCGGATTAGTCGGTTGCATAGAGCTTCGCGCCCCTTACCCATGTCTTACTGTGTCAATTGTATAAAGGGATTCGCGATCGCCCAGATCGGTCTTCACACCTCTTCAGATAGGTATTGCCGTCTGTAAAAAACTGCGCTAATGAAAAGCCCCCTGGCAAAAAGCCAGAGGGTTCTGTTCCGCACACAACCAAGGAGACACCCTATGAGAACAATAAAAATAGACTACACAATCACGGCATGGGCACCAGGCACTAATTAGAATCAAGATGCAGTGAGAGGCAGACTGCCATTAACATAAAGGGCTTTACCGATAGAGACTGCATTGGTCAACACTTTTTAGGGATTAGCTTGAAAAGTGTTGTGGAAATTATTAAGCAAGTTCCTGGTAACAAACAGGCACATAAGCTACAAAAGAACAGAATCTATAGAAGAACGGGCTAGGAGCTAGGATCTGGAAGTTAGGGAAATGCTCTCCTAGCCCCTAGCTCCCAGTTCCCAGTTCCCTACCGACATACCTACACCTAATTTCCTCCATGCCTACCTATACCGGAATTTCCAGCGAAGCCTTCAGACATCCCCTCGATCGCCAGGCAGAACAAGCTCTCCGCAGTGTTCCCGGTTTCGATCTGGTTGCCCGCAAATTTGTGGAGTTTCTTAGCGAACGTCCGCAGTATGTCTATCAAATGGGCAACAGCATTCAGGTAGGGCCACGCCAGTACGCTTCCGTGTATCAAATTTTTCAGGAATGCTTACGGGATTTGGACATCTATCCAGAGCCAAACCTGTTTGTGTCCCAAAATCCGCTCGTCAATGCATTTGCCTTGGGACAGGAATTTCCATTTATTGTCCTTAACTCTGGGCTGTTGGATTTGATGAGTGAAACGGAGCTACGCACTGTGATTGCCCATGAGCTAGGGCACATCAAATGCAAGCATACCACCCTGATTCAAATGGCAATTTGGACGACTCAACTCATTTCTGGTTTGGCAGAGCGCACTTTTGGGTTGAGCCTGTTGATCAGTACCGGTTTGGTGATGGCATTTTACGAGTGGTTGCGGAAAGCGGAACTTTCCGCCGATCGCGCCGCTTTGCTGGTCATGGACGAGCTGCATCCGATTACGAATGGAATGATGAAGATTGCAGGCGGGAGCGCACACTATGCTCACGAGCTGAACCTGGATGAATTCACCCGTCAATCAGAACGCTATCAGGGGCTGGATGAAGATGGATTGAATCAAATCTACAAGTTCTTCCTCTACAACAACCTCTCGGCTGGAATTTTTCTCACCCACCCGTTCACTGTTGAGCGCGTTTACTATTTGCGGGAATGGTCTACGTCCGAGGAATATCGCCAAATTCGTCAAGGAAATTACCAACGTGCAGGGGCAGAAGGTGCAGTTGATGTTTCAGTAGAGTCTCCTCCAAAAGCTGCTCAATCTGGTCAGTCTGGACAGTCCACGCAGCCCCAACCAACTCAAGTGGAAGTCAATGACTTACGTCGCCAAATCGATGAGCTTCAGCAGGAAATCGATCGCATCAAACGAGGCGAGTAGGGTTAAGGAAAATTCCTGTTCAACAATTAATTCGTGTCCCTATTCACTAACTCCCATAGCATTGGTGAAATCTATCTAAGAGGATGTTTTAAAAGTCCTCCTGTTTGTAGCAAAGCGTGCAAGATCCCCCTAAATCCCCCTTAATAAGGGGGACTTTGAGCTAATTTCCCCCCTTATTAAGGGGGGCTAGGGGGGATCGCTGAGTGCTTAACATCACAGACCA
>JAAUSG010000262.1 GCA_012034055.1 Leptolyngbyaceae cyanobacterium RU_5_1
TCCCTTGCGGGGGTGTGGGGGAGTTAGGACCCCACGAAGCGGGGGGCCGGGGGGAAGTCCCCCGGCACAGTCTTTAGATTTAGCCGAGATCTGTATACACGGTAGCCGCTCTGGGGAGGGGTTGGGGAGGGGGCAAAGTAGCAGTAAACACAAGATTAGTCGGAATTAGGAAAAATACTCAGTGATGTGTAAGTAGGGATTGCTCACGATACTAACTGAAGTGGTTTACGAGGAAGATTGACCCATGGCATTGACTACTCAGCGAGTTGACGTTCCGGTGATTGTGGATGAATCCAAATGTCTGGAAAAATGCACGGCCTGTATTGAAGTGTGTCCGTTAGATGTGTTGGCGAAGAATCCAGAGACGGGCAAAGCCTACATGAAATACGATGAGTGCTGGTTTTGCCTACCCTGCGAAAAAGAATGCCCGACCAATGCAATTACGGTGCAAATCCCATTTTTACTGCGTTAGAGGACGAATCATGCCTGCGGAACTTGATGCTGAATTGAACCAGTGGTTAGAGATGTTGCGCACGCGGATGTGAGCGATCGCCTGGTGGCGATCAAAATGCTGCAGCATCTGGGGGATGAAGTTGCACTGGATGGGCTAATTGCGGCTCTGAAGGATGACGACCTGACCGTTCAGAAGCTGGCAGTCACCACGGTTTGGGAATTTGCTAACCCGAAAGCCGTTCCAGCCCTGTTAGACTGCCTGGCCTCGCCCGATGCCGAGATTCGCGATGAGGCGCACTCTGTTTTGGGAGAACTGGTTTCTCAAGACCACCTGTTGCTGTTACTGGATGCCCTGCATAGCACGGATGCTAACTTGCAACTGAATTTGCTGATTCTGTTGCGCAAAATTCATGACGCGCAGGCATTGCCGTCCGTTCTGCCCTTCTTTGCGTCGGAAAATCCGGCACTGCGAGAAGCGGCTGTTACTACTTTGCGTTATCTCAACCAGGTGGAACGCTGTCAGCCTGTTCTGGCGTTAATGGCGGACCCTGACGATCGCGTCCGCCGAGAGGCAACGCTGACTCTGGGGCACTTAGCCGATGCGGAAGTAATGCCCTTGTTGATGCAAGCACTGACGACCGATCCAGATTGGCAGGTGCGGCGCAATGCGGCAAAATCTCTGGCGCTTCGTGCGTCACCCGTTGCAATTCCGGCTGTGGGTCAGGCCTTGAAAGATGATCACTGGCAGGTGCGCAAGTTTGCCTTGCAGGTGCTGCAAAAGACTCCTGACGCGCAGTTCCTTCCAGATTTGGTGCGATCGCTGGCCGATGAGTTTTCGGATGTGCGCCGAGATGCGGCGATCGCGCTAGGCAGCCTGGGGGATCCCACCGCCCTCAATGCTCTGCGGCAGGCCCTCGACGATCCCGATCGCGATGTTTGCATCTATGCGGAACGGGCCATCCAAAAAATCCAGAAATCTCTGTCAGAAGCCTCCAATGCCTAGTCATTCTTCCCCATTTCAACGCCCAACCCTGGAACCACCCGATGTTCCGGCAGATCCGCACACACAAGCCCTGCAGCAAGCGGTGATCCAGCGCCTCAAGCAGGTGAGGGAACCTGTTCTGAACACGGACATCGTCAGTTTGGGCATGGTGCGGAATCTGCGTGTGGTGGGAGAATACGTCTACCTGCGCCTCTATGTTGGTGCTCACCAATCTGGTTTAGAGGCGCAAATTCAGGATGTGCTGTCAGACTTAACCTGGTGCAAAAAAACGTACATTCAACGCTGCACCATTCCCGGCGTGCGCACAACGCTTGCTGTTTCCAGTGGCAAAGGCGGAGTCGGTAAATCAACGACGGCGGTTAATTTGGCAGTGGCACTGAGTTTGCAGGGGGCGAAGGTGGGCTTGCTGGATGCGGATGTCTACGGGCCCAACGTGCCACAGATGCTGGGACTGGGACAATCGACCGTGCAAATTGTGGAGACAACCGAGGGGCAGCGGTTTGTCCCGTTGGAGGCGCACGGGATTCGCGTTATGTCCGTGGGCTTGCTGGCAGAACCCAATCATCCGCTGGCGTGGCGCGGCCCCGTGCTGCACAAGATTGTGACGCAGTTTATTCATGAAGTCGCCTGGGGTGAGCTGGATTACCTGTTGATTGATTTACCGCCCGGTACTGGCGATGCCCAAATTACGATTATTCAGGAAAGTCCGATCTGCGGAGTGCTGTTGGTGACAACGCCACAACAGGTGGCGATCGCGGATGTGCGGCGCAGTATTCATATGTTTCGGCGCGTGGGAGTGCCTGTGCTGGGCATCATCGAGAATATGAGCTATCTGCTCTGTGGTCAGTGTGGCAACCCAATGCCAATTTTTGGGCAAGGCGGCGGACAGCAGCTTGCTACGGAACTGCAAGCACCATTACTCGGACAGGTGCCCATTGATCCACACATCTGTACGGGTGGCGATACCGGAATGCCGCTGACGCTGGCAGATCCAACCTCGCCCGTTGGACAAGTTTTTCGGCACATTGCCGGCGCGATCGCGTCAACATTTCAACGAGTTCCAACTCATTAGTTGCCTCCAGAAGTCAACATTTCAACGAGTTCCAACTCATTAGTTGCCTCCAGAAAGTTTAGGGGTAAATCCGACATTCCAGCGGCGTGGCGTTGCCGACAAACTCGTGGATAAGCTGGTGGAGCGCATGATCGATGATGGGGCGCGGTTCATGATGGCAGACACCGACCCAGAAAATACGCCTGCGGTTAAGTTCTTTGCCCGCAAAGGGTTCAGCAACATCCGCAAGCACATCTTTATGCCGATGAACCTGAGCAAGCATGAGTATTACGGCAAGCTGATTGCCTATGAGCGGGAGAAGGCGGAACGGGCGGTGTGGAAGCGACCACGGCGATGGCCGACGAAGTCGTAGAGGGTACGCCAAAAATGCAGGCTAGGATAGTGACAGCAAATTCACGATCACAACCAAACTGAATCAATCCCTAACCTAGATAGGCTTGCTTGACTCGATCATCATTCAACAGGTCAGCAGCATTTCCGGATAAAGTGAGCTGTCCGGCTTCTAGAACGTATCCGCGATCAGCATGGTGCAATGCAAGAGTAGCGTTTTGTTCCACCAATAGAATCGTGACGCCGGTTGTATGCAGCGTTTGAATAATGCTAAAAATCTCGCCGACAATGGTTGGGGCCAGTCCTAAACTGGGTTCATCCAGGAGCAGCAACTTGGGGCGACTCATCAAGGCGCGCGCGATCGCCAACATTTGCTGCTCACCCCCACTCAGCGTCCCTGCCAGTTGAGCACGTCGCTCTGCCAATCGCGGAAAGGTGAGAAACTGCTGCTCAATGTCTGCTTTGATGCCGAGCGATCGCGGCGCGTATAGGCACCCAACTCCAAATTATCCAGCACCGTCAACCTGGACAGAATCCGTCGCCCTTCTGGGCTGTGAGCAATCCCCAGTTTGACCACTTCATGAGCGCGTCGTCGCGTAATATTCTGCCCGTGATAAACAATCCGCCCCGTCCGTGCAGTCACAATTCGAGAAATTGCCCGCAGCGTTGTCGTCTTGCCCGCCCCGTTTGCGCCAATTAGCGTCACCACTTCCCCAGCCCCAACGGCCAGATCGATCGCCTGCAACGCTTGAATGCCACCGTAATTCACGCTGAGACCAATGATTTCAAGTAAAGGGGGGTTAGTCATGAGCGAATTTTAGATTTGCGATTTTGGATTTTGGACTGACATCAATCCCACCTGTAAATTTTCTAGTGATGGACAATCTCTGTAGGGGCCATTAATTCCAACGCCCGTCTTGCCAGAGACTCTGCGGTGATTCCATTCAGCGCTATTAGCTCAACGGGACTGGCCGTGGTTTCGCCGCGCTTCCAGGCGAAAGTATCGCGCTTGGATGTACTACGCAACATGACAGGTTCTAGCATGGCGCTGGCTCCACCGATGACGCCGATCAGGGCATCGCCACCGAAGAGTTGGTCAAATCCAGCATCATCCAGAAAATGGCCATCTGGTTCTGAGCAAATTTCCCAGGCCACGTCAGACGGACGGTACAGGCGGCGTGGGCTGACGATCGCAACAATGCGCACACCGATTCCTTCTGCTTGCAAATGCTGGGTGGCTTCAAACACCGGCTTTAAGGTCATGTCACCAATGACAGCAAAGACAACGGTTTTGGTTCCTGGACTCTCGTGCAGGGCGATCGCGCCATCCTGCAGGGCCTGTCGGGTTTGCTCAAAGGTGGTATGGATGGGCAAAGGTGACTTGCTGGACGTGATCACCACGCCTTTGTTTTGGGTCGTCAACGCCCACTCGTAGCAGACCTGGATGCTGTTGGCATCGGGCGGAAACAGCGGGAACACATTGCCGTTGCGCATCATCGCCGCGAAGTAAGCCTCAATTTCGGGGCGTTGGTGCGTCCAACCGTTGCGCCCCTGCTCCAACGCGCCCGCCGTGAATAACGTGATCGTGGAGGGCGTCGGACGGCGCAGTTCGGCCATTGCCTGGGTCACGGTTTGCCAGATGGGTAAGCCGTTGATCGCAAAGGATTCGTAGGAGCACCAGAGGGTGCGGGAACCCATCAGGGCAAGACTGGCTGCCAACCCCGCACAGGCATCCTCGTTCAGGGGTTCGTAGACCTGCCCACCCGGTTTTTGATAGTAGAGCGGGTCTTCCGTAGGGTGAATGATTTTGAGCGCCTGGTTGATGTTGGCAATCCCAGAGGCTTCGTTTCCGTCCGCATTTGAGACCAGGTAGGTGCGATCGAGTTGGCCGACCCTGGACACCAATTTGCCCATTGCGGTCGTGGACACTTTCGGATCGCCCCCGATGGGAAATTCCTCTAGGGGCAATTCACCTAACTCTGGCAAGGGCAGCACCGATTCTGTGACAACGGTTTTGCTGGCAGGACCGCCACCGGCTCGTTCGCAATTGGTGCGCACCAAATCCCAGGCTTCGGGTGGTAGGGCGCGAGACTTTAAAGCCTTGACGACATCGGGATTGTCCAGGGTGTGATGGGCATAGAGGTTATGGGATTTGGCTCCTCTGGCATGAACCCCTGCACCTTTGAGCTGCTTGATGATGAAGACAGTCAGCTTGCCAGTCAGGGCAGACCGAGCCGCTTCGTCTACGGCAATCAGCACCGCTTTGGCAAATTCCAGACGCTGTTCGAAGGAAAATGCCGTGCTATCGACAAAGGCTCCCGGTTGGTCTTGCTCATCAAAATCTTTGGCATCCACCAGTACCACTTCCTCAAAGCCGTTGCCGTGCCAGTAGGTCATCATCCGCTCGTTGGAGAGGGTAGACACCATGCTGTGGTGTTCTTGGGAGAAGCCGTTCCAAACCAACATTGGCAGGAAATTGGTGACGGTTGGGTAGGCGGTGTGGAAGTGGGCGATCGCGCTGACAATATATGGTTCACCCAAACCGCCATCACCAACGGTAAACGGAAAGAGCTTGTCTCGATGCAGCAACGCATTGGCCAGCGCAAAGTGCTGTCCCTGTCCCAACGGCCCCGCTGGAGCCAGCAAGCCGGGAATTTGACCGGAAAGGTGTCCGAGCAAGCCATGCCGTTCCCGGAAGCGATCGCGCATCTGCTGTACGGTCTCAATTCCCATATCTTCCAGGGAGCGATCCAGGAACATGGCGCTGTAGAACCCTGGTGCGTGGTGTCCCACTTCCGTAATGATGTTTTTGTGTCCCAGCATCACCAGCGCCGCATAGGACTCTGCCTGACTGGCAAACCCACCCGGATGCCCCGATGCTTTGCTGGCTGTAACTTGCAAGGTCAAGTAGCGCAGGGCATCCGCATACAGCAGGGTTTGATAGGCGGCCGCTGTGTCGGTGGGGTCTGCGATCGCGGTTTTCCCCTCCGCGATCGCAGGCACCTTACCATAGATCTCAAACTCAAGAACAGCATCACTAAAATATTGAATTCCCTGACAGAATGCTGGAGCGGACTTGGGGTTGGGAGAAACGGCGGTCATGCTCTAAAATCCCTGCTGCAACGATGGGTTAAACAATTGTTAATATCCTAATAGTACCGAGCCATCTGCGCAAAAAAGACTGGCAGTCGCAACAATGACCACAATACTACGCCCACCGATCACGATCGAAGAGTTCTTAAAGCGGCCAGAGACAAAACCTGCCAGTGAATTTATTGATGGTTGTATCTACCAAAAACCAATGCCTCAAGGCAAACACTCTCGACTTCAGCTCAAGCTTTGCGAGGCCGTCAATCAGATTGCTGAAACCCGACGACTTGCGATCGCGTTCCCAGAATTGCGCTGTACCTTTGGGGGGCGATCCATCGTTCCAGATGCAACTGGGTTCAAGTGGGGACGTATTCCGTTTGATCAGGATGGGGAAGTCGAAAATGTGTTTGCAACCTATCCCGACTGGGTGATTGAGATTCTCTCGCCTGACCAGAATGCAACCAAGGTAATTCGTAATATCCTGCACTGTCTCAAGCATGGGACTCAGCTAAGCTGGTCCATTGATCCAGGTGAACGCTTGGTATTAGCATTTCTTCCAGATCACCAACCTCTGGAACTTACTGAGGATGACAAGTTGCCTGTGCCAAATTTTCTGGAATTGAACCTAACAGTTGCTCAATTGTTCGGCTGGCTAAAAGCAGGAACGTAAAGCAGCATTCTCTTGAGCGCGATCCCCATTAATAATATTGTTAGGCTGCAAAAACCCGTAGTATTTTCTAGTTATTGCAGATGAGAATGAGAGAACGTTTCACGACGGTACTTTTTAACCCAACATGGGAGGAGATTGTAGAACGCGATCCTCTCATAGCCTTTTCTCATTATCTATGTGGCAGAGTTCATGTGCTTATCGCTTTTGCTGACGAAATTATTGAGAATCTTGAGCAGGGATTTTCTACTGAGCCTATAGATGGTGGTCGAGTAGAGCGTGCAGAATCCCTAATGTGGTTGTGGACTCTTGGTGCTTACGAAGTTGTACGGACAATGTGTCAAGCGAAGGATTGTTTCTCAAGCCAGATATTTGATGAACTTCAACGCGTGACATACTCCCGACGCTCATGCTGACGCATAGAGCGCGGGCTTCTCAGTGACTCCTGCTATTGCATCGGACGTTACCTGAGCTTTATTGACGGGATGACCCACCGCCAAGTGCTTGATATTGATTGCAGCGTTGTGGTCACGGTCTAGCTCCAATCCACAATGAGGGCAAGAGTGCCATCTATCCTGGAGGGTTTTGGGAACCTTTTGACCACAGTTTGAGCAGTTTTGAGTTGTACCTTTCGGATTCACAGCAATCG
>JAAUSG010000040.1 GCA_012034055.1 Leptolyngbyaceae cyanobacterium RU_5_1
GGGATTGCCTTCCAAAGCCATTTTTATAGCCAAGGCTCGCTTGAGTTCTCTTGCATCAGGGTTACCATGGATAAACTCCGTTAAAAGAGCAATTTTATTCACCTGTTGTTGGTGCTCCAGTAAAAAATTCTTCATGAGCATAGTTCCATGAGCAATTTAATAGTTTCTATATACTAACTGTTTTAAATTCATTTGGGATTGCTATATGACCAAAACGATGCTTGAACCGCAACGGATTTCAAGCGATCAACTTCTGGCGTTTATGAAGCGCTACCTTACTCAGCGAGGTAAGCAGGAGTTGTTTGATGATCAGAAGCACATTGAATACTTCGAGCGCCTGTCGCAAACCGTAACAGACGAACGCAATGTCACTGTTCTATTTGTCAAGCTGTATCTGGAACTAATAATTGCACCAGCAGAGGGATATGTCGCCGATGATCTACCAAATAACGTGCCGGATTTGATGCTCAGTTACGTGAATATTCTGAACCAGAACTTAAAAGAAGGTAAGCTGAAGGATGCAACAGTACAACGGAATGCCAAAGTCGTTGCCTGGGAATGCCTGAGGCAGACCTTTAAGCCAGAAACAGCAAAGCTCGAAACTGTCCTTGATGCCTTGGCTGCTTTAGAGGGAGGCGACGATACTGCTAAAAAGACCGCTGAACAACACCTGAATTACCTAGAAGATCGCCTGTCCCTGATCCGCACGAAATCGGCAAATCAACGCCTCGACTTCGCTCTCGCCCCTTTAGCAGAATATCTGGCTGGCTTGTATCGAGTTGAGACGTTCGGCAATGATGAAGCTTCCTGGCAAGGGTTTCTGGCTGAGGCGAGGGAGAAACTTGGAAATCAAGAGGACATTCACGGTTTTTTGCTTGCAGTTAGAGATTGTTGCATTGCCCGAGCAAAAGAGTTAAGAATAAGCGCATCCAGAAACAACTACAGCCGATCATTCCAATTGGAATCAAGCTTGGCAATACTTGGGAACGCATAGAGGCTTATGTAGATTCAGGTGCCACTACACGGTTCTTCAAGCAACGATTGCAGAGCAAGCTGGTTGAAGCTATCAAACAGGAGAGCAAATTGCTCTACAGATCGGTGATGGAAGCACAATCAACATTTTTGTCCACGATCTGGAAATGCAAATGGGAGCCGAGCGATTTGTCAGCAAAGTGGGATTCTCTGAACAATTAGGAATTCGTTTGAATATCTTGGGAAAAATAGAAATTTTTGACCGCTTCAAAATTTGCTTTCAGGAAACTCAAGGATTTCCAACCTTTGAATCCTGAGCGATCGCCCCGTCTCTCCAGTCTGCGATCGCCTCTAATTTGCGATAGTAGAATTGGCGGATACGAGGTACTGAAATGACATCACTGGCAGAGATTGAAGCCGCGATCGCTGAACTTCCTGAAACTGAAGTTCGTCAGCTAGCAGCCTGGTTACAAGACTATTACTGGTTTTGGATTGGTTCTCACGATGACTATGAAGCTTTAATCGGTTAAGCGATCGCCCACTGGGTTATGCTAACCCACCAGCCACAACAAAAACTCCCTGAACCAGCAAAGTTCAAGGAGTTTTATATCAACCATCTTTGTACTTAAAATTTGCTCAGTTCAAATCAACAGCTCCGGTTCCAGAATCATTCTGTTCCGCACTTCCTTGTGTTTGTTCATCATCATCCATGCGGTTGCCACCACCAAAACTACGCCTTCTGCCAAAGCGACCTGCATTCGTTCTTTTGCGAAACTTACGAGCGTATGCCTGATTGCGAAGAGCTTTTTCTTTTTTCTGATTTCGGCGTTTAGCCATGTTTACCCCTTAATGAAACAGCTAAGTGCGACGAGCAACACTTTAGTATCCATACAATTTGGAACCAGCCTAGAACCTATCCGTAAATGCCCTGAAACTAGTCGGCTCAAACCATTGCCGCTTTCCAGGTAGATTCTGGGTTGAATAGCGATCGTCAAAATAGTCAGAAATTTACTCTAACATACTCCATAGTGTTCACCAGGTAACAGAGTGGGTCAAACGGATGTTGAGGGCTGAAGGATAAACGCTAAAGGATAAACAAGGTTTTGCTGAGTGAGCCTTTATCTTTCATCTTTTAGCCTTTTTGCTAGCTCTAAAGCTTCAGCAGGTGTCGAAATGGTTCCTTCTGCTCTGGCCAGTTGAATTGCTGCAATTAACTTGCCAATCACGGTCCGGCGGGTAGGCAGAGCGCAGACATCAGATCTTGACCGGTGAGCAGCGGTGTTGAGTGGGCAACGGGATCGTCAGGTGTCAAAAAACGCTTAATTAGGGGGGCGATCGCCTCCAGTGACACCCCATGCGCGATCACCAACACCGCGACGGCTGGAAAGGTTATCCCAACACCCTGGAAAAAGAAATACTGTTCTCGCAGGGTTAGATTGAGCTGGCTAAACTCTGATCGCGAAGTGTCATTCTTGCAGAGCTTCGCGGCAGTTAATAGGTGGGGCAAAAATTTGAGAACCGTTCCAACCGACTGAAGCTCGGCGCGACTGTACTTTAATCGACGCAATTGAGCTTCTGCTACCGACCCGTTAGACGAAAGCAAACACGCCAGTTTGGCAGTAATAAGCCAGTTCCGAGCCGACCCGGACGCTTTTAGCTCCAACGGATTGGGTGGGCTTGTACTCCCCACATTGGGCTGTCCAGGATTCGCGATCGCACGGGTATGGCTAAACAGATCCTTAGCAAAGGTCGGCAGTGTTTCTTGAAGCAGAGCCGTGGTTTGGTCGATCGCTGCAATCAACTGCAAGCTAAGAGCCGTAGCATTGGGTAGCCAACCCTGTAGCAACCCATCTTGCCATGCTTGAGTGAGCCAGGGAGTTCCTTGCACGGTACTGAGTAGATAATTCAGCTCAGATTGAACTCGTTCAGCCGCAATTCCACTCAGCAAGGGTGCCAGACCCCGAATCACGGAGCGCGTTTCAGACTCCAGGCTAAATTCCAACTGAGCGGCTTGACGATAGGCACGCAACAAGCGCAGTGGATCTTCCTCCAGATTCTCAGCCGACACCATCCGCAGCAGGCGCTTTCGCAGATCAACGCATCCTTGCAGCGGATCGACAAGCTGTTCTGTCCGGGGATTATAGGCGATCGCGTTGACTGTAAAATCCCGCCGTTTCAAATCAGCGTCTAGCGTTGATCCCACTTGCTGAGCAAAATCGACCGTTCCTTGGGGAAACACGACCCGCGCAATCTGGCGTTCGGCATCCAACAGCACAAATCCAGCTTTGTAGTGACGCGCGATCGCCCGTGCTGTTTCCACTACACATTCTGGCAGCACAAAATCCAGGTCAAGATACTCACTGTGCCGACCCAAGAGTGCATCCCGAACGCTTCCTCCCACCAAATAGGCAGAATCAGGCAACCACTCCAGACTGAAGGGCCAGCTCTGTGCAGAAAGTGTTGAAAACTTGGTAGAAACGGTTTCTTGAACGTCCAACCCTAAACTCAACTGTGTTAAATCCAGCAATGATTTGATCCTAACGAGGTAATCCGGCGAATAGAAATTGGAATGACCAGGATGCCGTAAGTTGTCACGAAAATCTACCTGATCTCCGGTGAAGAATCACTTCGCCTAAGCTAAAGTAGCAGAAAAGCACCTCGATTCTTCGAGTCTGTCGTCTCGCTTGAGAGGGGGAAGGGAAGTATGTGTGTTTGCATTAATTGTCATTATGTCGATCGCTGCACGACCTACCATGCGGTCGAAACCCAGCACCAGCAGCCTCATTTAACAGAAACTCCTGATTTTGAGGCAACCGAACCTACCATCAACGTCAACATTCGCAACAAGGGTGACGTGATTGAGATGGAATGGGATGTGGTTGGCTGTGAAAGCTTTACCGCCGACATGGGTAAATGGTCACGCCTACGACCCGGTGAACTCGTGCCAACTTAGCAGCGTTTGTCATGATCAGGTCGGAATCTGTAGTTTTCCCTTAAGAAAAACTACAGGTCTGGACGTGGACAAGGTTTATGTGCAATCAAAACAGCAGCAACGATGGTTGTGGTTAGCGTACGCCTTTGGCGGAGCGAAGCTCTATGACCACACGACAAGGAAAGTGTTGGCGTATGTGTTGGCATCTGATGAAGATCAAGCTTTCTTAGATCTCAAAGCGTTGTTAGAACCCTTTGGCATCATGCAGTTCTATACCGACGGCTGGGGTGCTTATGAAAGGCATTTAGAACCTGCTCTGCATACGGTTGGCAAACGCAATACTCAGAGGATTGAGCGTAAGCATCTGACCTTACGGGCTCGGATTAAACGATTGGTGCGCAAAACGATTTGCTGCTCCAAGTCGGTGCTCATGCATGATGTGGTGATTGGGTTATTTATCAATCGGCTGGAATTTGGTTTGCCTGGTTAACCTGAAACAACATATCTGAAACACTACCCGGGCGATTGGGACTTCCGCAATCCAGAGATGGTGGAGCGGCATACGCAGGAAGCGATCGCCATGATTCTGGGCGGATTGCGTCCGCAAGAGCCTACACTGGACACAGCATCGGATGAATGATTTAAATTGACCGTCATGGCTGAATACGCAGGCAAGGTTTACCTAGTCGGCTCTGGTCCCGGAGATGCAGCATACCTGACTGTGCAAGCCCAAGAGCTTTTGGCACGGGCAGAGGTGCTGGTTTACGATGCGCTGGTGGATGGGGAATTGTTGGACCTCGTTCCTGAAACCTGCCTTAAGTTGGACGTGGGCAAACGGGGCGGACAACCGAGCACGTCTCAAACCGAGATTAACCGCCTGTTGGTCGAACACTGCCAACAAGGAAAACTCGTGGTGCGGCTCAAGAATGGCGATCCATTCGTTTTTGGACGAGCCGAGTCCGAAATTAAAGCCTTGCGCAAGACCGGCTGTGACTATGAGGTGATGCCCGGACTTTCCTCGGCACTGGTCGCACCCCTCCTGGCGGGGATTCCCTTGACTGACCCAAAACTAAGCCGTTGCTTTGCGGTGGTGACAGCCCACGATCCGGATGCGATGAATTGGGTGTCGCTGGCGCGGATCGATACCTTAGTGCTGTTGATGGGTGGACGAACCTTGCCTGAGATTGTGCGGAGATTGCGTGGGCATGGGCGATCGCCCGATACTCCCGTTGCCATCATCCGCTATGCCGGTCGTCCCAATCAGCAAGTTTGGGAAGGCACCCTGACCAGTATTGTGGCTGAAACTGCTAATGCCTCTCTATCGCCCTGTGTGATTGTGGTTGGGGAAGTGGTGGGACTGCGCAAATATTTGCAACCTCGTGAGCAAGGGAGGCGGCAGGGGAAGGGGGAAGCGGGAAGGGGGGAGTGGGGACCGGGAGACGCGGGGACACGAAGACGCGGAGACACGAAGACAAGAGGGGGTTTATTCAGATTTCGTGCCTTCTTCTCAATCGGCTGAAATACTGTCTCCTCAGTTTGCTGAAATCATTGAGCGTGAAGATGATGTTGTGCGATCGCCAGCAGAAAGCTTGCCGGAACTGGAAAGTGCTAGCGAATCGATGCCTTCCTACGTTTCTAGTTCTGCATCCCTAACCTCCAACCCTGAATCTCTAATCCTGGAATCACCCCCTGCAGCCGTAGAACTTCCTGCTGACCCCTTATCCCCTGCTGACTCCTTACCTCTCTCCAACAAAACCATCCTTGTGACTCGCGCTGCCAGCCAATCCAGCCAGTTCACAAAGCTACTGCAGGAACAGGGGGCAATGGTGATTGAGATGCCGACGCTGGAGATTGGGCCACCCTCGAACTGGCGAGATTTAGACCGCGCGATCGCTCATCTGGATGACTTCGATTGGCTGATCCTCACGTCTACCAACGGTGTAGACTACTTCTTCGATCGCCTCAATGCCCAAACGGGAGACCCGATTCCAGCCACCAACATCAAAATCGCCGTGGTGGGTGAAAAGACAGCCCAGCGGTTAGCGCGACTGGGACTGCAGCCAGACTTTATTCCACCCGATTTTGTCGCCGATTCTCTAGTGACCAACTTCCCTGAACCGTTGAGCGGCCTACGGATGCTGTTTCCCAGAGTGGAAAGCGGTGGACGCGAGGTACTGGTGAAAGAATTCGTCAACCAGGGGGCGAAGGTGCGGGAAGTCGCGGCCTATGAATCTCGCTGCCCCGATGCGATCGCGCCCAATGCCCTGTCCGCCTTGCGCAACCACACCGTTGATGTGATTACCTTTGCCAGCTCCAAAACTGTTCAGCACTTCTGCCAGCTCTTACAGCAAGCAGACGAGTCCTGGCAAGCCTGGATAGACGGCGTTTGCATTGCCTCGATTGGTCCGCAAACCAGCCAGAGCTGTCAGGATTTGCTGGGTCGAGTCGATTTGGAAGCTCAAGAATATACGTTGGACGGGTTGACTGGGGCGATCGTCCAGTGGGCAACACCAGATCCCGATGATGGAGTAGCAGAAGCAGAAGCAGAGACAGTAATAGATACAGAGACAGAGACAGTAGTAGATACAGAGGTAGTGATAGCAGAAGCAGCACCAACGGTAGAAGAAAAAGAAGATGCACAAACAACAGTAACAGAAGAAGAAATAGAGTTAGAGGAAGACAACCAAGCTAATGGTAGCGACACGTGAAGATGTGATGATAGTGTCGAATTTCCTCTGCTCCTTGCAGAATAGTTTGATAGTCTCAGTAGATCGAATAATAGCTCACGTCCCCATCAGGGTTCGATCAATCGTTCTTTAGATTTACGGTATTTTGCCAGCAAGCGGTTTTGTCGAATGGTTGGACCAAGAGACAGAAATGCCAGTGGTAATCCGGTTCCAACCAGAGCCAAAAGCAAAGCAGAACTGAGGTTGCCTACCGCGAAGCTGATGCCGATACTACTTGCAAAGCCCACCGTGAGAATCAAAAGTGTATACACCAACGTTTCCTTAAAGCCTCGTCCGGTCAGGTTCTTATACATCAACTCAAGAGGAAAAATGACCGACAACAACAGCAGGCAATCTCCAATGAATCCCAGCGCATCATAAAAAAGGTTAGGAAAAATATTTCTCGTAGATATATCTGCTCCAATCCAAATAGCTACCAGGATAGCAAGGCTCCCACCTATAGTCCCACCCATGACCCTTACAGCCGCCCCCCATCCTAAATCATTGGCAGGATAAGAATAACGTGCTGAGTTACGAGATGAGGTAGTCATATCACCTCCTAACACACTGATGACTACATATAGAATCCAGTACAACAAAAACAATGGAATAGCTGTGCCAATTCCGATCACCAAAATGCCACTGCTATTGCGGCAAAAGAAGTGATGACAGGAATGTTTGCTGCAATCAGCCAACTGATTGGTCTTAACCATGCAGCCCAGGTCAATCCTCCACTAATTAGCAGTAGGAGGGTCAGGGCAGCGTAAGGGAATGGTTTGATGTGATTGAGAGAGCCTGTGGATATTTTGAGGGTCAGCGATTTGGGCTTAAGGGCTGCCTTGGTCTGCAAAAGAATCTGACGTTCATAGGCTGCACCTTCTAAAAGCTTGCTGGTATCAACTTGAACTTGACATTTGATCTTGTTTTGCCTGAACTCAGCGGGATGAAACGAAATCCAGGAATGCGCATCGGGTCGGTGAGGCGGATCGTGTAGATGGGGAGCAACTTCCCATTTCCCTTCCAGTTGCGTCTCTGGGACAGGATTTGACACAGCGATCGTTGCTGTTAGTTTCTCACCGTACCGCTGTGATCGCAACTCAAGCTGTCCAGGCTTTAATACAACCTCTGCCAATCGCGTCAAGCCCTTTAACGACTGAAGTACTCTCAAGGCAGTTTTCGCATCCTGGAAACGATTGCTTTGCTTTGGCTCCACCATTTTATGGAGCCAGTAGATAAAGTCTTGACTCAATGTAGGTAGGCGACTCGCAAACTGAAACACGTATGGATCACTGGGATCAGTCAAATGATGAATTTGGGTGGACGGTGTGCCAGTTAATAAACAAAGCAGCGTTGCGCCTAAGCCATACAGATCGGTGGCTTTGGTGGGTTGCCAGAGTTGCTCTGGAGGAATGAATCCAGGCGTACCTTTGAAGACACTGCTCCCGGAAACATCGCCACTGCCAATGCGAGCAAACCCAAAATCAATCAGGTGAACTTTAAGTTGGTCATCGACCAAAATATTTTCAGGCTTGATATCTCGGTGAATAATCAGCGGCGTTTGGTTTTGCAAGTAGACCAGAATGTCGAGCACTGAACTGGCAATTTGTTGGACTTGCTCAGGAGAAAATGTTCGATCGCACGCTAGCGACGGCGCATCCACATATTCTTGCACAAGGCAAAAGCCATCTGGGGTCTCAAAATTCTCTATATAGCGAGGAATACCCGAAAAGGAAAGGCTTTGTAGAACTTTAAGCTCTTGCTGATGAGTACTGAATGCAGACCAGTCCGACCCCATCTGAGCAAAGCAGAACTGCTTCAAAACAACTGTGTGGTCAGTCGCTTGCTGCGTGGCTTCTGAGGTAATTTGTCCGTCTTCATGGTTTCGTCTCCTCCTCCGGCTGCTATGGAAGGGAATAATGTTCGCTTGCCAGGTAATTCGTCCCCCTTCACGATTACGTCCCAGTTCACCAATGACTTGATAACCGTGAGCAGAAAAATCGGGAAAGTGATTCATATGAATAAAGCCCGAACCAATACCCAAATCCTAATCGATCTTTATTCTCCTCAGCTTAATTGCTCAAGACATTATAGTGTACGAAAAAATTAGGTAGGCAATGAAGTTATCTTCCGGTCGCTAAACAAGTTTCATGCGTCTTTTATCCGTACTTATGAGAAAAAAGTTGAACTACAGCCTGTTCAACTACCCCTTAACATAATATCCAACCAGTTAAAGCTTCATTTGTTTGCTCCTGTCCTGCTACCTCTGCCAATGTACACAATTCATGACGACTCGCGTTTGTGGCTAGGCTAACTGACTAGGATTTGATAGGGTTTTAGACAGTTTTGTAAAGGATGGTTCGTAATGGGGGCACTCAAAGGACGAGACTTGCTCAGCATGGCTGATCTGACGGTGGATGAACTGCATGAACTGTTACAGCTCGCGGCGCAGTTGAAATCAGGGAAGATTCAGCTCAAGCGGCAGAAGATTCTGGGCTTATTGTTTTACAAGGCATCAACACGAACTCGGGTTAGCTTCACGTCGGCTATGTATCGTCTGGGTGGGCAGGTGCAGGATCTCAATCCCAGCGTGACTCAGGTCAGTCGCGGAGAGCCGATCGCGGACACGGCTCGTGTTCTGGATCGCTATCTCGACATCCTGGCAATTCGCACCTTTGATCAACGTGATTTGGAAACCTTCGCCAACTATGCCGAAATTCCGGTCATTAACGCTCTCAGTGATTTAGAGCACCCCTGTCAGGTACTTGCCGATCTGCAGACGGTTCAGGAGTCTTTTAATACGTTGGCAGGTGTGACGCTGACCTACATCGGAGATGGCAGCAACAACATGGCCCACTCGCTGCTGCTGGGCTGTGCGCTGGCTGGGATGAATATCCGAATTGCATCGCCTGTAGACTATCAGCCGTTGGAGTCGATTGTTCAGAAAGCAAAGGCGATCGCCCACGATCGTGTCGAAATTACAGTTACCCCTGATCCGATTGCCGGGGTTAAGAGCACGCAAGTTGTCTACACTGATGTCTGGGCGAGTATGGGTCAGGAAAACCTGGCAGAATCCCGCATCCCAATTTTCCAACCCTACCAGGTGAACGAAGCGTTGATGGCTTATGCAGATAAGGCAGCGATCGTTCTACACTGTTTGCCCGCCCACCGGGGCGAAGAGATTACGGATGCGGTTATGGAAGGATCTCAGTCACGAGTTTGGGATCAGGCAGAAAACCGGATGCATGTGCAACAAGCTCTAATTGCCAGTCTCTTAGGGGCGGAGTAGGCAGAGATGGATGTCGGGGGCATCAAAATTTACAATTCAAAACGTGTAGAAGTACTAGACAGAACTAGAATTTGATGGTACAAGTGTATCAAATACTCCTTTTTGTTGCAATTTTCCTATGGACACCCTTACCGAAGCCCAACAAGAACTATATGAGTGGTTAGTAAAGTACATCCGTGAGCACCAGTATCCTCCTTCAATCCGACAAATGATGAAAGCAATGGGGTTGAAGTCCCCAGCTCCTGTCCAGAGCCGATTGGAGCATCTGAGAACAAAGGGATACATCCAATGGACGGAGGGGAAGGCACGCACGATTCAGTTGACTGAAGAGGCGACGAAAGGAGTACCGATTTTGGGGGCGATCGCGGCTGGCAGCCTGGTCGATACCTTCCCCGACTCTGAAGTTGAGCATCTAGATTTGGCGGGACTTTCCCTGAAGCCGAACTACTTCGCCCTGCGCGTTCGTGGCGACAGCATGATTGATGCGTTGATTGACAGTGGTGATGTGGTCATTCTGAAGCCGGTGTCCGATCCCAAGTCCATTAAAATGGCACGATCGTTGCTGCCAGAGTTGAAGAGCAAACAACTCTGAAGTACTTTCACCGCAAGGGCAGTAGAGTAACGCTGGAACCTGCAAATAAGAATTATGATCCAATCGAAGTTCCAGCCTCTCAAGTTGATGTTCAAGGTGCGCTAGTTGGCGTCTGGCGAGGTTACGGCGGAATTTAGGTTCAAATATTGATGCTATTGGGAATCCGGGAGGGAAGTAAATAAGGGTATTGAATGCCGCTAGTTTCCAACCGCCTCTGATTGCGGGTGTTGATTTCGCGCTCAATCGCTGCCAAATCAGATTGGAATTGTTCTAGAGCCTGGCGATCGCTGACATCGCTGAACGGAATCAACTCAGAGCTACCCAGTTTGCCCCAACGAATGCCGCTCAAAGCAAAGGCTAGCTCAATTTGCCCCAGTTCTTGCTCTGGGGAAGGTAGGAGTTGCTCCAGCGAGGTGCAAACATCGGGTCGGCAATAGGCAGCGAATGGTGCATTGGGAGCATAACCCACGTAATCAAACTGGCTAAAGTTAACAGCCGCATGTTGAGGACCACAGGTGAAGATAATTTGAGTCGCAATGTCGATCACCTGCTGTAGAGTGGAGAGTTCGCCAGCCTTTGGAAATCCTGGGACGCGGGGGTAGAAGGGTAGGGACTCAGATTCTAGACCTGCTTGTACAGCAATTTCCTTTGGTAGCCAGGAAGGAACTTGCGGAAATTCAGTCGTCGGGTGAGCATCCAACGGGTCTCCCAATTCGGCTGACCAGGCTTGCAGGTAAGGGTCTTGCTGGACAGCCGTATCGTCTCGGTAATAGTGCTGCAGATAATGGGTTACGTAGCGGGCGATCGCCTCCCAAAGCAGCAACGCATCGTCTCGGTAGGGAAATTCGGGCAAAAACTGAGCTTCTACACCGCGACGTTGAATGTTGTTGGGTAGCGCCTGTTCCTGGAATGAACGCTCCCGGTAAGCCCGATTGATTAGCCCAAGCGACGCATCACGGGTGGGAGCCATCAATTTATCGATCGCGGCTCCTTCGCTGAGCAAGATGGTGTTGCCACGAGTATTGATTGCCAGGAGGAACTGGAAATGGGGACGCAACAGACGATAGAGGGGGTGGGTGGGTGGCAACTGTCGAGCGGTGCGATCGCAAATGCTTCCATTGCCAAATGTGTATCGCAAAGATGCGAGATCAGCTCGTGATAGGTCACATCGGCAACTTGAACAAAGAGTTTCGCTTGCATCCAGCTATCCGCTTCTCCACGGTTCTGGCTGGGGGTTACCACTCTGCCCTTCTCTAACTGGATCAGAATTGGCTCTAACCCAGCCTGGGAACCATAGAAGGCGGCGATCGGGCTGCCCACGTATCGACCGGGCTGTAAGTCGGCTGGGGTGAGGGTTTGCAGGAGTGGGTAGTCCGCCACAAACAAGCGGTTTTCTGCAGCGGCCCGCACCAGGTCAATGGAATCCCCATTGTTTAGCCGGCACGCCTGTCCAGCCCAGCTCTGGAGCAACGGTTGATCGGCTGGCTGAATGCGGCGTAGCATCATTGGGTTCTGCCCGGCAAGGCGCTGGTGAGCAAATTCGCGATCGCTTAACCCACCTTCGCGTTGATGAATTTGAATGACTGCAGGGCGTGATTGTCCATGCTGCTCTAACACCTGATAAAAGCGTGATTTAGACTGTTCAGCCTGGTTTCCGCCGTCAGTCGCCGCGTTTCGAGCTGCCAGCAGAACTTCTGTCATAGCCCGCCGCTCACGCACAAAATTTACATCAAACTGTTCATCGGGAGGCAAGTCGAAATTTAACCAACCTGACTGGAAAACTTTCCAATCCACCAGCCGTGTTGTTAGATAGCTCCACGTTTGGTCTAATCTCCGCAGATTGCTTTCCACTTGCTGCAGCAATAGGCTCCAGGGTTGGGAGAGCTTTCCCTGATCTAAGAGGTTACCTGCCAGTTTGGCAAGCACGTACCGCAAAACGCCATCTTCACCAGCATAGGGAAAGAGCCGAGCAGGTCCTTGATGCTCTAGTGTGGCTGGATCATACCGGTACTGTCCCTGCTGTTCCTTAGGAGGACTATAAAACGCCATACGTCACTAGTGCTTTGTCAATGTTGATGTTGTGAGCTTGGGGATGGTAATAAGTTATTATTTTGTGGGCTGAAAGTCCACAAAATAATTCTATGACAGACCCCTAGGAGCCGGAAGGAGCTTCGTCTTTGGGAGTTGCGGTGGAGTCCGTTGGACTGGTGCCATTGTTGAGTTGCATTTGCTGTTCGCGTTTTTTCTTCTCCGCTTTCAGCAGATCTTCCATAACGGCTTGAGCCTGTGCCATTTTTTCCAAATTGCTACGGTACAGCTCCAAATCCTTTTGAATCTTGTCGTAAGGAAGTCGAAGGGTAACAGAGATTTTCTCAAGCGCTTCCCCGCGCCGGGTTTCGTCTTTCACCAGTTCCGGATCAGCTAGTTCCAACATGCTGAACAACCCGATCGCAAACAGGCGGCTGTACTTAAATTTGAGGTTGTTGGCGATCGCTTTGATCTGCTGCTGCAACTCGTCTCCTGCAGGCATCGTTGCCGCTTGCTCAAGCCACAGCACCAAATCTGGCGCGGACTTCTGGCTAACGAAAGCACGCAAGCGTTCTGCATCCTGCCGATAGCGTTGAGGATTATCTTGCAATGCTCCACAAATACCATCAAAGATAGAATTCTTGTCTTGCTCGGGCCGATACCCTTGCATGAAACGACTGAAGGAGGTAACGATACCTAGTGCATAGATTGGGTCGTAGTGGTAGTCTACATTTACCGCAAGCAAGTGCATTTCAACCATTAACTCTTCTACAACTCGCCGATAAATGGAATTAATTGGACGAGTGTGAGCGGTATAGAAAGCTCGCTTGGTATCAGAAACAGTGCGAACGTTATTCACAATAGGATTCGGATGTTAATCTCCTTCCATTCTCTCGCTTGACGGTAAGTTTGCCAAGTTGAGATGAAGGACGGGGGAGGGGAGGACGGAGGACGGAGGACGGAGGAGTGAAGGATGAAGAGAAGAAACACCATCCACTATTCACAATTCACTAATTACGGACAACTGACAATGACTGACAATGAATGATCAATCGCCACCCCCCCTGGATCCTGTTCTTAGGAACGTGGATTCAATAACATGCCAAAGTTCGTTGGCGTAGGGGCGGGTTTAGCAGATGATTAAATGCTTAAACCAGAGGTGATTGGCAAAACCCGCCCCTACAGAAGATTGTGGTTCTATTAAATTTGCATTCCTTAATACTTTCGCTCCTGGGGCTGAAATAGGGTAATGGTGACCGGCATGTAGCCAATATCGATTCCGGCGGGGGAGTAGTAGGCCAACGTGTGTTTTAGGAAGCTTGCATCATCCCGGTTGGGATAGTCCTCACGTGAGTGGGAACCCCGGCTTTCTTTGCGGTTGAGGGCAGCGGTGAGGATCAGTTCACCAACGATCATTAAACTGCGCAGTTCCAGGGCTTCGATCACCTCCGTATTCCAGCACTTACCTTTGTCGTCCAGATAGACCTGGTTGTAGAGCTGTTGAATTTCTTTCAGCCTGGCAATACCTGCACGCATGACCTCTTCGCTGCGGAAGACGCCACAATATTGGGTCATGCAGTCTTGATACTGTTGACGAATTTGGGCAATTCGGTAGGAACCCGTTTGGTCGAGCAATGCCTGAATTTGACGGGTGGCGTCAGCTAAATAGGGGGTTTCATCTAAATCGGGACGTTTGCGGTTCTGAACATACTGGGCGATCGCGGCTCCCGTGCGCCGTCCATAGACCACACATTCCAGCAGCGAATTGCTGCCCAGCCGATTGGCTCCATGCACCGACACACAGGCGGCTTCACCGGCGGCAAAAAATCCCTCAACCAGGTCATCAGTGCTGCTGCGCACCTGACCCTGTGTGTTCACCGGAATGCCGCCCATTGAGTAATGCACGGTAGGACGAACCGGCATCGGCTGATGCACCGCATTAATGCCCAACAATCGGTGGGCTTCTTCCCAGCAGAAGGGCACCCGGCTCATAATTTTTTCTTCACCCATATGGCGCAGGTCTAAATAGACAAACGGCCCACCAGCACTGCCATCCGGGTTGATGCCGCGTCCAGCCCGAATTTCGCGCGTGATCGCCCGCGAGGTGATGTCACGCGGAGCCAGTTCCATGCGGCTGGGCGCATAGTCCTCCATAAATCGTCGTCCCTCGCTGTTAATCAGGTAAGCTCCCTCACCTCGAACCGCTTCCGAGATCAGCACGCCAACCGGATACAACCCCGTCGGGTGGAACTGCACAAACTCCATATCTTCGAGAGGCACCCCTGCGATCGCCGTCATTGCCAACCCATCCCCTGTGGAAGCAAAGTCATTGGAGGTGGTGTTGTAGACCCGACCATAGCCGCCTGTGGCAAACATCACCGCTTTGGCCCGGACGATCGCCAACGCTCCATCCAGAATGCGGTACATCACCACGCCCTTTGTCTGCCCCTCTTCCAGAATCAGCTGCAGCACATACCACTCGTCATAAATCGTGACTCCGCACCCCATCAGGTTGCAAATCAGCTCGTGCAGAATGGCATGTCCAGTCTTATCTGCCGCATAGCAAGTGCGGTGATGGGAATGTCCCCCAAAGGCCCGCTGCGCAATTCGGCCATCTGGAAACCGAGAAAACAACACTCCCATGTGCTCCAAGTCAATGACGACATCAGGAGCTTCACGGGTGAGAATTTCGACGGCATCCTGATCCGCTAAGTAATCTGACCCCTTCACGGTATCGAATGCGTGTGCCTCCCACGTATCGTTTGGATCCGCATTTTGGAGAACGGCGGCAATTCCTCCCTGGGCAGCAACGGAGTGCGATCGAATCGGGTGGGTTTTAGCAACCAATCCAATGCTCAAGCTTGGGTCTGTTCGGGCAATTTCCAAAGCCGCACGAGATCCGGCTAAACCGCCACCGACAATAATTACATCGTGTTCAATCATGGAACTGGTGATTGATGGAACTGGTCATTGACGCGATAAGTATTGATTTCTCGTGGAGCGAACATCTTGCCTGCTCAAATTGGGCGGACAGGATGTCCACCCCACAAAGATTTGTTGAAAGTCGCAGATCACGTCGGTTATCAATCCTAATTATTTGTAGGATGGGTTAGCGGTAGCGTAACCCCTGCGGACGTTGGGTTTCCTGCGTCAACCCAACCTACGGTGTCTTCTTAAATATAAACCTTGTCCACGTCCAGACCTGTAGTTTTTCTTAAGGGAAAACTCTAGATTCCGAGCTGGACGTGGTTTAGCTACTTACTTAGTCAATTAGTGGATAGTGTTTTTTCTCCTCACTCCTCACTCTCCACTCCTCTGGACTTTTCACACAAATACCACAAAGTCCCTACTAGCCGATAGGGAACTTTGTTAGAGGGATGAAAGGTACGGGAAAACGACCATCGCTGTAGTCAGCAAAGGGATACCCATTGCCAGCCCGCGAAGCACGAATGGTTTTTATAAACCAGTTGCTTGAGCGGGGCGCTGACTGGTCACTCCCGGCTGCGAAGTTGCTGAACTTTTAACTGCAGCAGAATCAACTGGTGCAATTTCAATATGGTTCAGCAGGGTTGTGACAAACGCGAAAAGGAGAAATGGCAGGGTGAGCACAAGAATGACTCCAACCGTTGCCAGAGCAAATACCGGCTTGCTAGCCCCCATAAACCCAATTGAGGCTGACAGGCTCACAAAAATGACAATTAACCAAACAATAATCTGACCGTAGATGTCTCCGAAGGAAAGCGTACAAACTAAACGATATTTCGATATGTTATTCATGACCTGCTTCTGAACGATTTGCCGTACGTTTACGGTAAAGCTTTTATTCAATGTTTGAGCATTTCTAAATCTTTTCCAAATCTTCTCAACATAGCTTTATGATTAGATTCTCATCTAAAAACGTCATGCTCGTTGTCACCGTTTGGACTCTAACGTTACTGCATCTGTACTGCATCTATGGCTCTGCTACCACCGTTTGTCATTGTGTTTGACACGACTGCCATTTTGGCAGGGAAAGCGCGTGAATGGCAGGAGTTTTCACGGTTGGGTGAGTGCTTTGTGCCTGAAGCCGTGTTAGAGCAGATGCGTGCATTTTGCGATCGCGCCCCCGATCCAGAAATTGAAGTGGTTGCCAAAGAGTTTGAGCGGTTTTACCCCACCAGTGGCTGGCGAAAAACGAATGCACTGGCTGAACACCCCTCTCTCAAGCCAGCCGAGGGACATATTCTCAGTCAGCGGGCAAGGCTAGCGCTGGAAGTATTGGAGTGTGCCTATGGAATGGCGAAGCGCTATCCAGAGAGCCTGATTGTCTTGGTAGCCAATGACCAACCGATGCTGCAACGGCTGCTTGGCTTAAAAACCGCCAACCTTTGCGGCATTCCTTTACCAGCGTTAGTGCAATGGAGCCGGACTCAGCGCCGACCACCGACCGTGAATCATCACTTGCAATTGGTGCGATCGCCGGCGGGTATCCCAGGCGAGGCATCAACCAGTCGTAAGTCAGCTCCATCTGCTGCCGTCCGAACCCTGCCAAAACCCGCTTCAATGCGTACCTCTACACCTGCGCTGCCAAAACACATCAGCCAATCCTCGTCTCGCCCCCAACGGATGGCGCGATCGCGTCGAGTCACCAACCTGCTGTCAAATTTGATTTCCCTGGTAGTCGCCGTAATCGTTGGTGCAGCGGTTTGGCGGGTTGTTCATCCTGACAGTTTTGCCAGGTTCTGGCAGCAACTGCCGTTTGTGAGTGAGCCTGCCCAAAAGCCAGCACCCGTTAAAAAATAGGGACAATTAAGAATAGGGCTTACGCAGGTAACGGGTAGTGGGTAATGAGGTGATGAATTGAACCGGTTATCCGCCTCGACCCAGATAGCGGAGGATGCCACGGGCGATCGCGGCTGCCATGCGGCTGCGAAACCCCGCATCTCTCAATCGGACGGCATCCTCTGCTCCGGTTACGAATCCGGTTTCAACTAAAACGGCTGGCATGGAGGTTCGGCGCAACACATAGAATCGGGCTTGGCGGACGCGGCGATCGGGCACTCCTACATCTTCCAGGATGGTGCGATGGATCGTATCTGCCAGCGATTTTCCAGAGTCGTAGTAGTAGGTTTCCAGCCCATTAATATCCGGACGACTGAGGCTAATGGCGTTGGCATGAATGCTAACGAAAACGATGGCATTCAGGCGTTCAGCAATCTGCACGCGGGGTTCGAGACCAAAGTCGTATTCAGCATCACGGGTTAGGACGGCGGTAATTCCCTGGCGCTCTAGCAAGGCCGCAACCTGACGCCCAATATCCAGCACAATGTCCGTTTCCCGGAGTCCGCCAATCCCGACTGCGCCTGGGTCGGGACCCCCATGTCCTGGATCAACCACAACCACCGTTCGCCCACTGGGAATTGGAGGCAGTGTGCGGTTTGGTTCCGGCTGTGGTTCTCCAACGGGTGCGGGCTGCAATGCAGGCGGGGCGACAGGGGCTTGTGGAACCTCAATCTCCTGGCTGGTCAAGTTATCGGAATTGGCAATCAAGGGCGAGAATTGGGGTCTCGGCAGCTCTATTGTCCATTGGCGGGCAGCGGAACTGTAGCGAAAGCGAACCTGCTTGGGGTCAATGGTGTAGCCGCGAGACAGTTCCAGCACAATTCGGGTCGTTTCGCGATCGAACTGCGCCACCCGAATCGTGGACACCGTTCCAATCAAACTTTCAGTCTGCTTAGGACGTCCCAATCGGGTTCCCGGCAGATCAATCACCAGGCGAGTTGGATTATAGAGAAGCTGAGCACGCGGCTGCACGCCCTCATCTGTTCTCAGTTCTAGCCGATTCTGTGTCCGCTCAAACCGCCAGGATTGAAGGGTCGCAGCATCTACTGAAGTAGACAACAGAAGTAGGAACCCAGCTAAACCTGGGAACAACCAGCCTGATTTCACAGCCACTGCACCTCGTAACGTATCTCAAATCACACACAATAGTTTGCCCAACACATCCCTGTGACTGAGCTGACAGCTTAGCATGTTCCTGTGATTTGTCATTTGTGATTTGTTTCTTCTAAGCGACTAAGCCAGAGTCGGCTCCAAAACTGATGACATGATCAGGTACGCCGGATTTGCGGGCAGAGGCATAGCTTTCTGGGTTTAGACCGACGAGGGTGACCTGTTTGTTGAGGCGGTGATATTTGGCGACGACTTTGGCGATCGCGCTGGCGGCTGAGTGGTCCCAGATATGGGAACGACTGAAATCAATCACGATTTGATCGGGGTCATGATTGCAGTCAAACAGTTCAATAAAGTGAGTCGCAGAGCCAAAGAACAGTTGACCCGTCAGCTCGTAGACCTTCGTCTCTGGCTGAACCGTTGAAGCTGCAACATGAATTTGAGCCGCTCGCCAGCCAAAGATCAAGGCACTCATCACCACGCCGACCAAAACCCCTTGAGCCAAATCATGGGTCCAGAGGGCGATCGCCACCGTACACGGCATTACAATCGCCTCCTGCAACGGCATTTTGCGCAGGGTTTTCAGAGATGGCCAGTCAAAGGTTTCAAACGAGACCATGATCATGACGCCAACCAGCGCTGCCATTGGGATTTGCTGTACGACATCCCGCAACACAAAGATAGAAAACAGCAGAAACGCTCCAGCAACACCAGTAGAGAGACGACCGCGCCCCCCACTGCGGACATTGATAATTGACTGTCCCACCATGCCGCAGCCTGCCATGCCGCCCAAAAAACCAGTCACCAGATTGGCAATTCCCTGTCCACGCGCCTCCTGGTTCCGGGAACTCCTGGTATCGGTCAAATCATCCACCAGAGCCGCCGTGAGCAGGGACTCCAGTAGCCCGACGATCGCCAGCGTCAGTGAGTAAGGCAGGATAATCGCCAGCGTCTCTAACGAAAGGCTGATGTGGGGCAGGTGCAGCACGGGTAAATTGCGCGTAATCTCGCCCATGTCTCCGACTCGGCGAACTGGCAAGTGGGTGGCGATCGCAATCACCGTCATTGTCACAATCGCAACCAGAGGTGACGGAATGGCTTTACTGAGGCGGGGAAATAGATACACGATCGCCAACGTTGCGGCAACCATCACCGGCATCTGCCAGGATTCACCGAGAAACAGCCGCAGTTGCGCGGTGAAAATCAAAATTCCCAGTGCATTGACGAACCCAGAAATGACCGATTGGGGAATGAAATTAAAGAACTTGCCAAGCTGAAAGGCACCGATCAAGAACTGAATGATTCCGGTCAGGATAGTAGCCGCAAATAGATACTCAACTCCGTGCTTGGCAACCAGGGATGTCATCAACAGTGCCATTGAACCCGTGGCAGCGGAAATCATTGCTGGTCGCCCACCCACGATCGCAATGATCACCGCCATACAGAAAGAGGTGTAGAGAGCAACCATTGGATTCACGTTGGCGATCGCGGCAAACGCTAACGATTCAGGAATTAACGCCAGTGCTACGGTGATACCCGCTAAAACTTCAGCCCTGACCGTTGTTAGAGTCAGAGGATGTTTATTTTTTGATTTGGAATTTTTTAGATTTATTAGCGTTAATCGTCTAGCGTTATTTCTAACGAAATCCATAGTGCTCCTCTACTAACGAAACATTTGGCTCGAACTCAGGAGATTTCTAGCAAGCAAAATACCTGTAAGGTAAGGACAGGTTTGACATTAAAGTTATCGGCTTAATGTAGAAACTCTGGCAAAACCTGCCCCTACCAAACGGCATGTTTTCTCTCAGAAATCGTCTTAATTGTTTAACCAGAACCCCAGCACGAATGAGATGCCCCCAGTTGAAAGCATCCAGTTAATAGAAAGCGCTAGTAGTCTCAGGCACAAGTTTAACAACTGTTGACCCTCTAGAGACGTTACATGTAACGTCTCTACGGTTGGCTGATTTATGCCGTGAGGTACTAGCTAAATGCTAGATATTGATGACTGCTTTAAAGTCAGATTAAGCAAAGAAACAAAGGTTAAATAAACGTTATTCCAATATCCAATGAATCTCAATGTTCCTGCAGCCCAAGCAGAAACTTTGATGCTCTCTTCACACCATTTAGCATCAGCATAAAGTTCTGACAAATTTAAGGTTTCCAACAATGAGCAGGGGCAATTGAATGACGAAGCGGTAGAAACAGATTTCCCAACACCCTTCATCCCTCCACCCCTCCACCCTCTACTCCTCACCCTTTCCTTTTGACAGCATATCGATCGCATCTCCCAGTGCTGTCGTCAGGCTTTTGCGGGTTTGCGCATGATTGGACTGTTCAGTCTGCAAAGCTCTATTCAGGCGATCGCACTCCGCAAGTGCTCGAATCAGGCGCGATCGTATCTCTGCCTCTGTTTTCAGCGGTTCCAACTCAGCCTGAATTTTCCTCACATCCACGGACTCACCCGACAAAAGATTGCCTTTCAGGTGTTGCACTTCTTGCTGCAGGGTTTCAATGGTTTGTCGTGCCAATGTTGCCTCGACCCGGCGTTGTTGAGCTTCAGTCTCGTAGAGGTGCTGCCAGTTTGTAGCACTGGAATACGCTTGCTCTCGTTCTTGGTGTACCTCTGCCAACTGCTGTTTTAGCGCTTTAATTTCGGACAACCACTGAGCAACGTTTTGGGTCATCGGCTCGGCTCCTCGTCTTCTTTTAAATATTCAACAGTCTGGTAACGACGCCTGGAGCAGGCAGAATAATCAGCAGCAACAGCGCCAGGGAGAGAACCCCCCACAAGTCACGTCGATTGTCCAACTCCGTTACATCATTTAACGTGGGTTCATCATTCGCAGGCATCAGGAACAGGAGGATGGCCCACGGCATCAGGTGCAACTGAGTAAAAGAGAGCAGTAAGAGCAATAGACGAGCAATTTGACCCATGAATGATCCTGCTCGTTGGCCAACCATTGCGTGCAAAATATGCCCACCGTCAAGCTGTCCGACGGGCATCAGGTTAAAGGCTGTCACAATCAACCCCAAACTACTGGCAACCGCAACGGGATGCATTTTGATCGCGGTTTCAGCCGTCAGGACGCTACCCAGCACGGATTTGCTCAATAGGGTTAGCAACAGGGAAAACTTGGGGTCAAACGCCAGGAAATTAAACAATTCTGGCTTGTCGGGCATGGAAACCACTTCAGAGTGAGCCAATCCCCAGAGCAGCAGCGGCAGCGCGACGAAAAATCCGGCTAATGGTCCCGAAATTCCGATATCGAACAGTGCTCTTCGGTTAGGAATTGGGGAGCGAATTTGGATAAATGCGCCAAAGGTGCCGAAGGGAAACCAGGGCAGGGGCAGGATGGGAATGAAGTAGGGAAGAGTCGCACGAATGTTATACCGACGGGCGGTGAGATAGTGGGCTAATTCATGACAGCCTAAAATCAGCAGCAACGCCAGGGCGTATGGCAATCCCTGCACTAGAAGATCTGGGGAGAGCTGGGCAGGCTGACCAGACGAACCAAACTTACCCGCAATTTGCAACCATGCCAGGGTGGTTGTGCAAAAGGTGGCAACCAACAAGCTGATGGCCAGCGTTGGTCGTGTAATCTGCGATCGCTCCCGTTCGACTAGTTGTTTGGCATAGGGATTAGACACCAGAGCAAAGAACGGCTTGCCAGTTTGATCTTCCTGAAACACCACGAGGAAGCGATCGCCAAACCGCCCCTCCACATTCTCCCGAATCGTTTTATAGGCCACCTCTGGCCTGCTTCTCAACTGTCCCCGACAAATCACAGCCTGGGGACGATACTCAACATTTTGTAGATAGTAAATTGACCAGGGAAAGCAGGACTGCAAATGCTGTTCCTCAGCCTTATCGATCGGTCGCAGAACCGGTGACTCATTGTGGGTAGGCTCGACAACCCTACTAGAGGGCGAGTTCTGATCGCGAGCGGCGGTTGAGCTTGCAGCCGGGGGAGAAACTCGTCCCCATTGAATCAAAAACCAGTAGAGCAACAGGCAAACCAGGAGTGGAACAACGACCAGGTATGACGGGGGTGGCTTCTGATTGCCCTGTGTTAACGCCCAACCGCTCCAGATCAACGCAGGCATCATAGCAACCAGCCACAACAGCCAGGTCGGAGTTCGGGTATAACTGGAGACCCGCTGCACGATCAGATAGGTGGTGAGTCCAAGCAGAACTAGTAAAACTAAGGATAACAGGGGATGCATGCGCCTCGCCTCAATCGGTCTGAAGAGGAAGTCCTCTGATTCGGTCTATGCTGTAAGGGTTGGTTTACTGGATTGTTGCTGACCCTGCCGCTAGCACCTATCCAAAAGTTGCGGGCAGGCATTTAGAACTCACCTAGTTTAAAGTCCAATGGACAAAAAGGAGCCAAAATTCCTTTGTATCTACAAAATCTTCTTAGCCCGTGACTCCAGATCCACTTGAACCAGCGACCCAAACTGCGATACAGAGCCAGCAACGGGAAAAGCAACCGAAGCTCATTCTTGCTGACAATACGGGTAGCCGTTCCCACACCATTTTTGCCTTTCCACCCAATCGAGATACGTTGGGAGGCACTGCTTATCTCATTGTAGAAGAGGTCAACGTTCTGGTGGATTGTCCTGCCTGGAACGAGACCAATCGAGCATTTTTAGAACGCAATGGAGGGGTACGATCGCTGTTCTTAACCCATCGAGGCGCGATCGCCCATGTTCGGGAGATTCAGGAAACGTTTGGCTGCGATGTGGTGATTCAGGAACAGGAAGCCTATCTGTTGCCGGAGCTGAGGGTAGCGTCTTTTGAGCGATCGCTGATCCTCACCGCTCACAGTCGTACCATCTGGACACCCGGACATTCCCCCGGCTCCGCCTGTCTTTACTACGACGGGTTTGGCGGCGTACTCTTTTCTGGACGACACTTACTCCCCAGCCCGCACGGACAATTGATGCCGCTCAAAATCGCCAAGACGTTTCATTGGCGCAGACAACTCCAAAGCGTGCAGTGCTTGCTAGACGAATTCACACTGGAAACCTTGCAGCTCATCTGTCCCGGTGCAAATATTGGCTTCTTGCGCGGTAAGTATTTTGTTGAATCTGGGTATAAGCAGTTGCAGTCGTGTCTAGTTGAGGTTGCTAATGATGGCAGCTCAACCACGTCCAGCTCGGAATCTGTAGCTTTCCCTTAAGAAGAACTCCAGATCTGGACGTGGACACATTACCTGCGTAAGCCCTAACCAAATCAAGCAGATTGTTTCATGACAGGCAGAGGAACGGGTTCAACAATCTCAACATCAGCAATCTCAACGATGGGGGTTGTGGGTAGATAGGACTGCAACGCCCTTTGGGTCACAGCAATTTGGCACGCCAGGGCAATCTGCTCCTTGTCCAATAAACCCAGGATGTGGTGAGGATCAGCTCGCTCAACAACAGGCAACTGGTGCAACCCACGCGCTGCCATGCGAGTTTGAGCCTCAGCAACTGACTCGTCCTCATAGGCATAGAGCAACTCTCTGGTGCAAATGTCTGCCAATGTCTGCCCATTCGTCTGATCGCTGGGGATTGCCGATGAATTTTGCTCCCACTGTGCGATCGCCCGATTGATGTCCTGCAACGTCACAATTCCAATCAGTTGATCCTGATCATCAAAAACCAGCGCACTGTGGGATTGGTGACCAGTTAAAGCCAACCCACCGTCAATCACCGCCAGAGAGCCACTCAGGCTCAGAAAATTTTGGTGCATGGCTGCGATCACGGACAGTTGGTGCAACAGTTCCGCATCTCGGTTCGGTTCTCCTTTCAACTCCGTGGTCTGAATCGTCGGATTTTGGCGAGTAATCGGCTTCAACCGTTCAATCAGCCAAACACTCAAGCCAACGGCTGCCATCAGGGGCAGGATAATCCGATAGTCCCGAGTTAGCTCAAACAAGAGCAGAATCGCGGTCAGCGGAGCACGCACGCTGGCTGCTAACACGGCTGCCATACCCACCATCGCGTAGGCCGGAGGAGCCGCAATATCGGTAGCGGCGATCAGGGGTAACAAAGACAGACTTTTACCATAGGCGGCTCCCAACGAAGCTCCCAGAAACATGGCGGGGGCGAACAAGCCACCCACCAAGCCGCTCCCCAGGCTAATGGCTACCATTGCCAGCTTAACCACCAGCAACGAGAGCAGCAGTGGAACTGAGAACTGCACATCCCGCAGCATCGCTTCGATGGTTTCGTAGCCAATGCCCAAAGTTTGCGGAAAGGACAGAGCCACGATTCCGACACACACTCCACCCATAACTGGACGCAGTAGTAGTGGAACCTTAGCCATCCAGTTCAAGCCAGTAAGTTGTCCTTGAAAAAACTGCTGCGCCAGTTTGATGGCTTGGGTATACGCAATCGAGACCAGGCTGGCAAACAGCCCCAATCCAAGATATAGCGGTAGCTCCAGGGGACTGCGAACCTCGTAACTGGGCAGCGTAAAGGCGGGTTGTCCGCCCAGACCAATTTGGGAAACAAGGGCGGCAACCACGGCAGATAGCAGCACAACGCTGACGGCTGAGGCGCAAAGGTCGTTCCCAGGTACCACTTCCAGGGCAAAAAGACGCCAGCGATCGGTGCATTGAATCCGGCAGCAAGACCCGCAGCAGCTCCAGCACTGAGCAGCAATCGTTGACGCTCCTGGGAAACTCGCAACGCCTGCCCGAGCAGAATTCCAACATTGGCACCAATCTCAACACTGGGACCCTCGGGGCCCAGGGATGCGCCTGTTCCAAGAGAGACGGCGGCCGCGATCGCCTTCGCCGTAGACTTAATCGGCGAAACACTTGGAGAACCTTGAGCACCAGACATTAAGGATGAGAGGGTTGGACCAAAGTCCTGCCAGCGCCACCGCATCAACCCAACAATCAACCCCCCTAAACTGGGAACACAAGCCAGAGTCCAGGCACCCAAACCAGCAATTACGCCCATCAAATCCTCCAGCATCAAGCTGTGGATTTTGCCAATCAAGTAATGGAAAAGAACCACAGCCAGACCTGTTCCGCCCCCAATGACCACGGCTAATAGCAAGACAATGGTTTCTGGAGAAGGCGGCAGTCGATTAAAGAGTTGAGTGAGAGGAGCAAGGGGGGTGCTCAGGGGAAGCTGTTTAGGCAGCAGCAGCGTGTTGGGGGGAGGGGCGGCTGTCATTTAAGGTGGCAAGGATAAAAATGAGATAAAGTTTAACTTATATCAATATTGTGATTGATTGGTTCCACACCGACAAGGGCTGAAGCGTGCTTCCAATAGGGAATTTGTCAGTTGAAAAGAGGGTTTCGAGTAGGGTTAACAAGAGTTAATATTTCTTCATTTTTGTTTAGCAATTTGTTTCATTTACGCCGCCTTTAGATAGATTGACAACATTAAAAAAGTTGATGTTGACTGGGAGAATCGCCGGAAGCATAGGTAGACTAGGACAGGTTGGTAACAGGATCTGAATCAAAGCGTCGATAAACCTGGTTGCGAAGTAGAACTCTGATGAACGCTCCCACTTTTGATACTCACTCGTCTATCTGTCCAATCTGTCATCGCCGTGGGGCAGTCAAGTCCCATAAGTTAATTGCTGGACTTTTGACCTGTCAGTACTGCCGAGAGCGTCTCGTGGTGAGCTGGAGTGGTCACTATGTTCGTGATCCGTTTGCTTTCAGGCATTTGAACGTTGAACGTACGCTGCGTCGAGACAGTCATCCACTTTCTCGCATTCTTCGAGATTTAGGAGCAACTCGCTCTGCGTTTCTAATTGCGGCCTTAGCGGGCACAGCTTTGATTGGAGTTTCCAGCCTGTTCCAGGACAAGCTTTTCTTGAGGCAGCAGTTGTCGTCCGAGCAAACCTCTCCAAATCCCATCCGACCAACCCCTCATCCCAATTGGTAAACTATTCAATCGGTAAACTATGCATCTTGAGTTCGTTCCGGTTGAGGAGTTTTACTTCGCACTGACCCTCGCTGTCAAGACTTTAGAAGAGCTGACAACATCGGGTTTAGCCGAAAAGGTCGGGAGACGGCTAGAGCAAGAGTGCGGTCAGTCTTCTACCGTTGCTGCCGCGACTCAAAACACCTACAACTATGTGTTTCGGGTCAAGGGTATTGACAATAGTCCAGCCGCTGAATTGATGGTTTCAGTGTCTGACTGGCAGGGGAATTTGCGGCTGAGTAGTGACTATGGTTGGACGCTGGATGAAGAGCGCAAACCGGTTCGGACTGTGAAGTTTGAACAGCGTAATGACTTTGCACAACAGGTGCGGACTTATCTCCAGGAATGGTTACAGGTGTCGATGGAGTGATTTTTTGCTCTTTCCTGGCGGTGTGTTCACAGGCATGTCACATTTTTGAACTACACTTCCAGATCAAGCAATATTGTGGAATCTACGGAGATTTCAAGGCGAGATCTGCCGAAAAATTTTTTGCTGCAAATTTTCCGGTGGTGGTGGGCAGGTTTTGCCAAAGATCTCGCTCAGATCCCCATGTTGTCTACCAAACCTGCCCCTACGGAGGTCGTCCATCACCCCAAAAATTTACAGGTGGAAATCTTGCTCAGAAATGTTCTCATGCAGGGACTTGCAATCTTGCTTGACAGGGGTAAATGTTAACGGTCTAAAAGACTCATGCTTAAGCTGAAAATAAGACCCTGGGACAAACTGAAAACCAGCCCTCCAGTGGATCGCCTGTCTGCTTCAGGGAAGAGCTGGCTTAAGCATTGGCTGTACCACCTGAAAATTGGTCAAAAAATTAGCCTGGGGTACGCTGCCGTTTGGGGATTGCGGTGCTTGGAACTGGCGTTGGTGTGGCGATCGGGGAGTATTCCTATCAGGACGTTAAGAAAAAGTCGGAGGACGTTCATCAAGAATTCCGCATAGTCCAGGATTTGAAGTCCAGCCTAGCCTCTGCCCAGCTTCACGAGCGGACGTTGGCAGCCCTGGTGCAAGTGTCAAATCGCCGTTCGATTCAGCCGCACAGGATGCAGGCTGAGTTTAGGAAAGAGTATGCCGAATTGCAGAACTACGCGAAAGCGGCGGATCAAGCCTGGTTGGCGCTCAAGGCGTCTTACCGTGAACCAGCCGTTGAAGAATCCCAGGCAGAGCTGGCAATCTTCCAATCGTTGGTGGCTGACTACGACGGGGTTACCGGGCAATACGTCAAACTGATTGATCAGCACGTTGCAACGGTAGAGATGGCGACAGGTCAGTTTGCGAATCCGGCGGCACTGCGATCGATCCTGATTGAACTGGACCGGCATTCTCTGTCTTCGGGATTCCATGAGTTTGTGCATAACTCTGAGCGGTTGTTTGAGATTTTTCTTGAAGAAGATGATAAGGTTCGGGCAGATCTCGGAAAAAGGAGCAGCTGAGGACACGGATGATTGTGATCAGCTTGATGCTGTCGATCTCGATCGCGGTTGGACTGGCCGTTTTAACGAAGCGGGCGATCGTTCACCCAATCAAGACTACGACCCAGGTCGCAAAGCAGGTGACTCAGGAGGATGATTTTGATTTGCAAGCTCCTATTTTGTCCCAGGATGAGATCGGCGTATTAACGGTAGCCTTGAATGAATTGATTCAACGGGTTAAGTACTTATTAATCCAGCAAAAGGCGGCGGAAGCGCAGTTGGTTCAGAGTGAAAAGATGTCTAGCCTGGGTCAACTGGTCGCCGGAGTCGCCCACGAGATCAATAATCCGGTTAGTTTCATTCAAGGCAACGTTATTCATGCGCAGCGATATGTCGAAGACTTACTGGGACTGCTGTATCTTTACCAGCAGGAGTATCCGCTTCCCAATCAAAGGATTCAGTCCGAAATAGAGGCGATCGACCTGGCGTTTTTACAGGGTGACATCTCAAAGCTGATCGACTCGATGAAAGTTGGCTCCGATCGCATTTGTGAGATCGTCAAATCCCTGCGAATTTTTTCTCGCATGGATGAAGCAGACGTGAAAGCGGTGAATATTCATGAGGGGATTGACAGCACGTTGGTGATTCTGAATCACCGCTTGAAATATGAAGCAGACTACTGCGGTATTGAGGTGATTAAGGACTACGGTGTATTGCCTGAGGTTCAATGCTACCCCGGTCAACTGAATCAGGTGTTTATGAATCTGCTCACGAATGCGATCGATGCGTTGGATGAGCATAACCGGCGGCGATCGTCCGCAGACATCCAAACCAATCCCAGCCTGATTCGGATCTGCACGGAGCTACTGGCAAACGGTTGGGTCAGAATCCAGATTATGGACAACGGCCCCGGTATCCCCGAAAAATTTGTTCCAAACTATTCGACCCCTTCTTCACTACGAAACCGGTCGGCAAAGGGACAGGACTGGGATTGTCGATTAGCTATCAAATTATTGTCGAAAAACACGGTGGGAAGTTGTCCTGCCATTCAGCACCGGGGCAGGGAACAAAGTTTGTAATTGAAATACCCAGAGTTAGAGCCTTTCATCTCAAAAATGCGTAGGGGCGATTTAGAGGGTGTTTTAAAAGTCTTACTGTCTGTAGCAAAACATGAACGATCCCCCTTTTCTTCTATGCCCGAAGGGCTTTAAGCCCCCTTAATAAGGGGGATTTTGAGTCGATTTCCCCCCTTATTAAGGCTACGGGTGGATACACAAGTCTCACTGAATCCGACCCTTGGGGGGCTGCCCCCCAAACCCCCCGAACTCAGGGGACGCAGCCGTCCCCCGTAGCTTGCTTC
>JAAUSG010000041.1 GCA_012034055.1 Leptolyngbyaceae cyanobacterium RU_5_1
TGTTGTGAGTTCTGCCCTTTGCATGACAACAACTTTGCTGAATCGCTCCACAGCGAGATCCTGACCACCTGAAATCTCAGCTCGTCTTGTCTGCCTGGAGAAGCGGAAAGCGTCCTACTGATTGGGGATAAAACACCATGTCTTTTTTATCTGGCCAGTTGGGGGATCAGTTTTTTGCTCCCGTTGGAACCCACTGTATCCTTGAAGTCTATGGCTGTCCAGCCGAGGCCTTGAATAATCCAGAACGCATTCAGCAAGCTTTGCGAGATGCGGCTCGGGTTGCCGACTCCACACTTCTTGATGAAGTGTGCCACCAATTCCAGCCTCACGGCGTTACCGCACTAGCTCTGCTAGCCGAGTCTCATATTTCGGTCCATACCTGGCCCGAAACGGGATATGCCGCAGTCGATGTGTTTACCTGTGGGGAACATACTAAGCCCGAAAAGGCTTGTGTCTATCTGGTGGAAGCACTCCAGGCAGCGAACTACACGCTTCAAACCGTCAAACGCCGTCCGCCTGCCATCCCGATGATCAAGCAAGAACCGACGGTTCTTTGCTAGGGCCCAGGCGTTTGCACTCGGTGATTGCAAGCGTTGGTTGCAAGCGTTGATTGAAACTTGCCCATGGGCATCCAATTTAAGCCACGTTCCTTCAAATAAATCTGTTCAAATGAATTGGTCAAATGAACTGGCGTGGCTTGATATGAGTCGAATTTCTTCGCCTCAAACCCATCCAGGCCGCAATAGCGGCCTTTTTTTTTGTGATCATGTGTTCAGGTAGAAAGGCGAGGGACTTGCGCAAAGGCTTTGATAGATTTGTGGTTTGTGTGATTTGATTTACACGTTCATCTCAACAATGTCACGCTAGTCTAATGCGGCGAAACCTTTTAGCCTAATGGGACTGGGTCGAGGTTTGCGAGGCCAGCCAGATGGTTCCGACGAGTGGTAGTTTTATCAATGCCGATTTAATTGGAAGCGGTTTAGTCAATGGTGATTTGACCGAAGGCGATTTGGTCGAAGGTAATTTGATTAAAGGTAATTTGCTCAAAACCGATTTAATCAACAGCGATTTAATCAACAGCGATTTAATCAACAGCGATTTAATCGAAGGTGGTTTGAATGATGGTGGTTTAGTCGATGGTGGTTTGAATGATGGTGGTTTAGTCGATGGTGGTTTAGCCGATGGTGGTTTAGCGAACCGATTTAGGCGTCGGAGATCTCGTCACTCGGGTGCCCGCCCGCGCGCACAAACTGCTCGGGTAAAACTGCTGGGACACAGACTGCTTGGGGTCATGTTCTGCTCCATGCTGTTTTTCGTGGCATTATTCTTGGGCGACTCTTTTTTACCCACCTTGTTTCTCGAATGGCCCGCCGCCTCCGCCGCGCCCTGCTCACCTTGCCCTCCCTTGGCGGCTGGCTCGACACGGCGACGTTGACTCTTCTGTTTGGCTGTATTGCTTTGGTCGTCGGCTTTGGGGCAGGCTGGCTCGAACTGCCGATGCCTGACGAAATCTCTCGCGAAGCCCTTTCTCCTCGAGCGATCGCGGCGGGGTTCCTACCCGAAAATTGGCTGAGAGGGGCTGCGATCGCCTTCTTTGTCCCAGCTCTCGCCACTGAGCTGTTGTTCCGGGCCTTGCCGATTCCCCGGCGAGAAGAACGGCTGCCTCTGTGGCGAAAATGGTCTTGGGCAGCGCTTTCCCTGGTTGCGTTTGTCGCCTGCTATCCCCTGGGTGCCCACTACCTTTGGCCCCAGACCCAAACCGTGGTGATGCAACCGAGTTTTCTGGTTTTGGTGGCGCTGTTGGGCTGGGCTTGCACGGTCTTGTATCGCCGAACCGGCTCGGTTTGGGGTGCGGTGACGCTCCATTGGCTAGCGGTGCTGGGCTGGCAGCTCTTAGGCAATGCTTGAGCTGGTGATGGGGCTGGTAATGGGAAGTCTTTGATTAAAGATTTGGCTAAGCTGCGGCGATTCGGATGCAGAAACTCGGATCAGCTGGCATGGATGGAGATGGAACCTTGAGCCTACAGACCTATGAAATCTGGTGTTCGTCATGCCCGTCGCCTTTGTGCCAAGACTCGCGATCGCTGGCTCCGTCCTTTGGGCCTAGTCGCACTGGTTCTATCATTGGCAGCCTGTGGTAGTTTGGCCTCCAGCTTGCATCGACCCAGTCAAGCCAATTCCCTCGATACGGTCATTGGGGATATGACCCTGCCCCACGAAGGTCGCCCTCTGGGGGTTCCTGAGCATTATGACTGGGCGATCGCTCCCCGCATCGGCATGGGCAACGAGCCACGCCACTTCCGCGCCATGATCGCTGCTGGCCAAGTCTACGAAGATGCCCAGGGCAATCCCGCCCGCAACACTCGGGTGCAGATTCGCAACATTCGCGCGTTTTATTTGAGTAAGCGCGATCGCCAATGGCATCTGCTGCAAGCATCCGACAGCGTTGAAGGCGCATCCTACCGCCAAGACTTTGCCAACAACACCAGCAAACCCGCCTCCATCCGCGCCGAGGCAGACGGCGGTCTTTCGATCAAAACTTCCACTGGCTATAATTTCCATTTTTGGACGACCGGGGGACGAGCCCCGATTCAACCCGAGGACATCGCTGGCGTTTTTACCACGGTTCAAGCCCGCCTAATCCAAGATGATCCCAAACGAGCTGACGATCGCCATAACGCTCGCTACTTGCTCAGCATGAGCGGCGACTACTGGCTCAATGAGCAGTCCCCCTGGGACGCCTTCAAAACCAATGGTGATATTGCCATCGGTCGTTTCAAACGGGTTACACCCCAGTGGCAATCCTTTAACATGAGCAGCCTACCAGCGGCAGCCCTCAAGAAAAATCCGCCTCCCTTGAATCCCGCCCAACTACCACCAACGCCTTCTTCCTCCCGAAAACCTTAGTCATGGTCAAGAGTCATCGTCAAGAGTCATCGTCAGGCCCGCTGTCAGAACCGGCTCCTGGCTAATCGCTTCGGCTCATTTGTGCTTCGGCTCATTTGTGATATTGTCCGCCTTGTAAAATCATCTTGGCACGATAAAGTTGTTCGACCAACAAAAGTCGAGCGATCTCATGGGGAAATGTCATCGGTGACAGGCTCAGCTTGTGGGCTGCCCGTTGCTGCACCTGCAGGCTGAGCCCGTCGGCGCTACCGACAAAAAACACCAGCTGGTGGGAGCTCGCCGAGCCAACAAAATCCGCGAATGCCGACGAAGCCAGGGTCTTGCCGGTCTCGGTCAGCGCCACTAACCGTTGTTCAGGTCGTAGCATTGACAACACCAGATCCCCTTCCTGGATTGGATTAGAATCCTTGATTTCTAAGATTTCCAGCTCCGGCACCCGTTTCAAGTAGGTGTCTAGCCCCTCCCGAATCCAGCCTTTTTTGACCTTACCCACCGCAATCAGTTTGAGTTTTGGAACACTTCTCAAGATACTTGCCCAATCAATTTCAAGCAGCCAGCTGCTGTCCTGTGGCCCGAGTTTAGGTGATTCTGATCCAGCGAGACAACTTCTACTAAGATCAACGGTTAAGCTTAACAGCGCTCAACGGAACTTCCGTTGCGAAGCCACTGCCTCTCAGGGTGACCCATGTCCACGACCCCAAACCCGCCAGCCGATTCGCCAGCCGATTCGCAGATCCCTCCACAAACCCGTTCGCAGATCCCTTCACAAATCCCTCCACAAACCCCCTTTGCCTCTCCCCGCATTGACTACCTAGAGCGTATTCTGACGGCCCGTGTCTATGATGTTGCCCAGGAAACCCCCCTCGAACAGGCCGAAAATCTTTCTAAACGCCTCGGCAATTCCTTGCTGCTCAAGCGAGAGGATATGCAGTCAGTCTTTTCGTTTAAGTTGCGTGGCGCTTACAACAAAATGGTGCAGCTGCCCGCAGAGGTGTTGCAGCGGGGCGTAATCGCAGCTTCCGCTGGAAACCATGCCCAGGGTGTGGCGCTGGGGGCCAAGCGCCTGGGTGTTCGCGCGACGATCGTCATGCCGACGACCACGCCCCAGGTGAAGGTGGATGCGGTGAGGGCAGGCGGTGGTAAGGTCGTGCTGTTTGGCGATACCTATGACGATGCCTGCGTCCATGCCTATCAGCTTTGCGCCCAGCAGCAACTGACGTTGATTCATCCGTTTGATGACCCGGATGTGATTGCCGGTCAGGGCACCATTGGGATGGAGCTGTTGCGTCAGTGCCAGCAGCCGATTCACGCCATTTTTGTGGCGATCGGCGGTGGTGGATTGATCTCAGGCATTGCGGCCTACATCAAACGCCTACGCCCTGAGATCAAAATCATTGGCGTTGAGCCCGTAGATGCCGATGCCATGGCCCAATCGCTCGCGGCAGGAAAACGCGTTAGGCTGAAGCAGGTGGGCCTGTTTGCCGATGGTGTGGCGGTCAAGCAGGTGGGCGAAGAAACATTTCGGTTGTGTCAGCAATATGTTGACGAAATTATCACGATCGACACCGACGACACCTGTGCGGCGATCAAGGATGTGTTTGAAGACACGCGATCGATCCTAGAACCGGCGGGAGCCCTCGCGATCGCCGCTGCCAAAGCTTATGTCGCCCGCGAAGGCATCACCAACCAAACCCTGATTGCGGTGGCCTGCGGAGCCAACATGAATTTCGATCGCCTGCGGTTTGTAGCAGAACGGGCCGAGATTGGTGAACAGCGCGAGGCGATTTTTGCGGTGACGATTCCCGAGCGACGGGGGGTGTTTAAGGCGTTTTGTCGCTGCATTGGCGATCGCAGTATCACCGAGTTTAACTATCGCATCGCGGATCAGGCTGAGGCCCAGGTGTTTGTGGGGGTTCAAATTCAAAACCGAGCGGATGCGCTCAGTATTGCGCAGATTTTGGAGAGAAACTCATTTCGTACCGTGGATTTGACCGATGATGAGGTGGCGAAATCCCACATTCGTCATTTGGTGGGGGGGCGATCGCCTCTAGCTGAAAACGAGCAGCTTTACCGGTTTGAGTTTCCCGAACGGCCCACGGCGTTGATGCAGTTTCTCAATGCCATGAGCCCCAATTGGAATATCAGTTTGTTCCACTATCGCAACCATGGCTCTGATGTGGGGCGGGTACTGGTGGGCGTGCAGGTGCCGCCGGAGGAGATGGCCGAGTGGCAACAGTTTTTGGATACCCTCGGCTATTCCTATTGGGATGAGACGGAGAATCCGGCTTATCGGTTGTTTTTGCGTTAGCCAATGGCTTAAGCCTGTTGGGTTTCGTGGCCTCAACCCAACCTACGGGATATCTCGATAACTTGCTATGACGCGGCCTGCTCCTCGAAACTGTCGAAAATAGGCTTGGCTGATGGGGTGGGCCTGGTCGTCCCCGCGCAATTGATCGATGGCGATGCCGTTGCGGCCTATATCTTTGCCAGAGCTGTGGATGTAGCGGTCTTCGCTGAGGTAAAGACCGACGTGGGTAGCTTTTTGGGGCGTACCGAAAAATACCAGATCACCGGGCTGCAGGGCTTGGCAGTTGATGCGATCGCCTTCGATTGGGGCGACGATCTCTGCAACAAAGACTTCCTGCTGGTAAGCATCTCGCGGCAGCCAAATCCCCTGGGATCGAAACGCCGCCTGCATCAGCCCCGAGCAATCATAATCGGGGGCCACGGTGCCACCCCAGCGGTATTGGTTTGGCGTTTGCATCGCGGCTTCCATGAAGGCAATGATGGTGGGGAGTTTGGACGCGATCGCGCCCGCGCCAGCTCAACACCAACATAATCCACTGCCGCCGGAGCCAGCAACGGCAGATCGGTCAGCAAGATCCAGCCTGGGTATTGATCTTCCACCAGCTCCACTGCTAGGGCTGGGTATTCGGGGTGGAGATCGGAACGAAGATGCAGGTGGCGATCGCCATCAGCCTGGGTGGCGAGCCGCTCGCACTGAGGGGAATCATACACATTGAGGGGAGCCAGGACGCGCCATTGAATGTGGTGGCGATCGGCTCGAACCAGGAAATCGGCGAGGGGGGAATCAGCCGGTGCAGCGGTCGTCGGCTTAGCGGGATCAATCATGGTGGGCCATCAAATTCTCTCTCGAAGTGTACGGGTTTGGGGACAAGGCGCAAGGCTTACGCCTAACCTGAGAACTTCCGCCTTACTGTATTAGACGCTCCTCAGCCATTTCGCTCAGTGGTGGCACTGAATTTTTCGTCCAGAGCATGGGCGATCGCAGACGTCCTGCGTGTGAATCGCGAGGTGAATAAGATTTTCAAGAAAAAGAAATCTCAACTGAGAAATATGTAATTCCCTCTATCCAGAGAAGCTCTAAATTGAAGAGAGCTTCAAGAAAAACATCCGTGGATATCCTTTAGCTCAATGCTCGGTCTCAGGATAGATTAGGGACATGAAAACGCAGTTCATCCCCTTTAAGGTTCTGCTTTGAATCCTGATTGATGACTTGACTTTTTATCTTTTCGTTTAATATTTCGCCGTTTAAAAGGATTTTGAGCGATTTTTAATGCCTCGCTCTAAAAAGCTTTTTTAGCATCAAATTTTGCATCATTTTACATCATAGATAGGTCATTGAGAACCATGCAAAATACCATTAAACTTCCAGTTTCCACCGCACCTGCTCGCTTCGAGGAAAAAATTCAGGCTGCCTATCAGGCTTTTCGTCATCGGCTCACCCTCGCCACCGCCGACCAGTTCTTTTTAAACGCGACACAGTATTTGCAAGCCCTGACTCAAACCGGCGAAGGCTGTCTAGTTTTGCAAATGCGCAAGGGGCTCAGCTTTACCGTTCGCCGCAATATTTGGGATGCCCAAAGTATTCGCGAAACCTTAGTCGAGCCGTCGTTCCTTAGCCGTCTGTATTTGGGCCGTAAGCCCGTTGTGGTTGAAGTTGGAGGCTACATTGGCGGCTTTGCCATTTATGCCATCAAAGCATTTCGGGCCGCCCAGGTGATTACCTACGAATCCTGCTCAGACAATTTTGGCCTGCTGTCCCAAAATGTGGTCAACAACACCCTGGATCACCGAATTACGCCAGTTCATGCGGCAGTGGATTGCCTCGCGAAACTCTTCAGCCAGCACCAGCTGGGCCAGGTCGATTTGCTCAAGGTAGATGCCTCCCGCAGCCAGCTAGACTGGCTGGCGACGGCTCCCCAGCACCTGCTGCATCAGGTGAGAAATATTGTGGTGAGTTTGCCCTCTGAAGGCGCGGGTGCGATCGCCCCTGTGCTCAACCGCCAGTTCTCCGTCTGGGTGGAGCAACTGGTGAGCCGCGATCGCCGCTAGCACTGGTTCATACAGCTCACTGGCATAGGGCGGATCAAAATAAATTCGGTCAAATGGCTGCCCTGCTAGCATTGACAGCTTTTTCACGACATCCCCTCGAATCACCTGAAACGATTGATCGGGTTGAGCCACCTGCTGCCAGTTCTGTTGAATCACCGCACAGGCACGACTGGATTGCTCAATGCCAATCACTAACGCCGCTCCACGGCATAGAGCTTCCGCTCCCATCGAACCCGTTCCAGTGCAAAGATCCAACCAGTAAGAGCCTGCGATCGCGCCTTGCCAGATGTTGAATACAGCTTCGCGGACTCGTGCAACCGTAGGGCGTGTGTCTCGTCCGGGCAATGTTTTTAGCGATCGATGGCCATAAATTCGCAAACTCATCGGCGGTAATTGAACGGTATTTACACGTTACAGCCAAGTTGCGATCGCTATGCCTGCTAGATCGCCTTCAATTTTCATTCAAGAGGTGTGATCCCAATCGCTGAGGATCTCGCGACGCCCTTTAGGAGCAGGTTGCGACAGAGGAACCTGGGGGATTGCCGCATTTGCAGCCGCTTTGAACTTTGTCTTCTTTTGAAACGGCGTCTGCTTTTCTTTCTGCGCTTGTGTTGCTGTAAGGGTCATGGCTCACTCCTCCACCGGGATGGTTTAAGGTTAAAATTTTGCCCACTAATAGTGTTTTAGCTATGAAGTAGAAAGTTGAGCCTCTACATATAGCATGATTTTCAATTTAGTCCAGTCCCCTGATGGAAGTAGTTCAACTCAAGGGTTGGGAAGTCTGAGGTTAAATCGTGGTACAGCCTGCAAGTCTACTAACCTACCTACTGATCCCTTCACAGCTCGTTTTCCGCGTTCCGGACGGACAGGACAGTTTCCCAACTGGCAATCTTCCAGTTCACGACCCTAAATTGCGTAACGCATCAATCCATTGAGCAGATGGGTTACGCTACCACTAACCCATCCTGCGATAGTTCATTCAGTCCGCTACACTTTGGAGAGTTGGCGAGTGGCAACGAGTTGAACGAAATTGGCCAGAATTTGCAGCCCGGATGTAGAGGATTTTTCAGGGTGAAATTGAACGGCCATCACGTTGTCGTGAGCGATCGCAGCCGTCACTGTCTGACTGCCGTGGGTAATGGTTGCTGCTCGAACCGTGGGATCAACCGGGTCAACATAAAAGGAGTGGACAAAGTAAACCCACGGATGGGAGGGTAGCTGCTGCCATAGGGGGCTATCGGGCTGGGTGAACTGCAACTGATTCCAGCCCATGTGAGGAATGGTGATGTCTGGTTCCGAGCGAAAACGCCTCACAGTTCCCGGAACGATACCCAAACCAGGTTCCTGACCTTCTTCACTGGACTCAAACAGGATTTGTAAACCAAGACAGATGCCAAGAAAGGGTTTGCCACGGGCGATCGCGTCTTTAATCGGCTGTTCCAGATGGCGCGATCGCAGATGCTGCACGGCTGGATCAAAGGAACCCACTCCCGGCAGCACGATCGCATCCGCCCGCTCCAGTTCTGCCGGAGAATCCGTCACCCTGGGAGTTGCGCCTGCGTTCTCCAGCCCTTTACAGGCAGAGTGCAGATTCCCCATGTCGTAGTCCACTACTGCGATCGTCGGCATTGCCCCAAATCCTTGCGTTAAGGAGATTTTTGAGAAAGATTTTACCTCTGTAGGGACGAACGGCCGTTCGTCCCTCACCAAAATTTTTCGGTAGTTTCTTTCCTGGAAATCACCTAAGGAATGAGAATTAAATAACATCAGCTTTTGTAGGTTTGGTTTCGTAACCTCAACCAAACATTTGCAGGGGTGTTGGGTTTCATGCTTCAACCCAACCTACGCAGGTTATTTGATCCACAATCCTCAGAGGTCTTCCACACTTATAATTGTAGTCCGAATAGCAGCATCAGCAGTGGACAGTGGACAGTGAACAGTGGACAGTGCATACTGACAAACTGATAACTGATGACTGAACCAATGACCAACGACCAATGACCCTCCTACTCACCTCCTTTGATACCTGGAAAGTTCGCCAACGCTCAAACTCATCCGATGACTTGCTGACTGAACTTCAACAGCGAAGTGGTTTGCCCGACGATGTTGTGCTGCTACGCAAACTGCCGGTTGATTTTAAGCTGGCTCCTGAACTGGCGATCGCAGAATTACTGAATTGCAGCCTTGTATCGTGATCTGCTGTGGCATGGCCGAGAAGCGATCGCGCCTGACCATCGAATCCAACGGTAAGTACCGTCGGGATGTGATTCATACCGCTGTGAATCTTGAGCGTTTAATCAACCCTCTGGCAACGACAACCATCAGTCACGATGCTGGAAAATTCGTTTGCAATCGGTTGTATTACTCAGTCCTCAAGCATTGTCAACAGAAACACTCAACCAATCAATGCATTTTTGTCCATGTTCCAATCCTGAATGCGCAGAATCTGGAGGCGATCGTTAAAGATTTTTTGTTGATACTAGAAAAGATGCAAGGGATGAGGGTAGGACGAAGGACGAAGGATGAAGGACGAATGCCTATTTCTGTTGAGCATTATAAAGACGAAAACCGTAAACCAACCGATGCTGATTAGTGGCACTATGGAGGTTTGTTGATGGTTTGATCTCAATCCATGCTGTCGCTTCTACCTGTGATAACGCTGGCTCAAGCTACTCCAACCCCACCACCTACGGAAATCAAAGTTCCTCAAGCCGTGCGAGTTTTGCCAGGACAGCTTGATTCCGTGCTGGTTTTCAACAGCAACAGCCCGGAACTGGTGCAAACCGAGGGGATTCTCCTGTCCACCTTTCCGCCGCAAGGCAAACGCACCCCGTCTGCTCATTTGAATTTGCCACTACAGGGACGGTTTGACATCTTTGCCCACCACATTGCCAAAGCAAAAACCCCCGAAGACTTGCGGACACTCTATCTGGGAGTTCTGTTGCACAATCCGAGTAGCCAGCCCGTAACGGTAGACATTCTGCAAGCTGCCAGCTATCTCAGCCAGCCCGATGCGCCCTTCATCGACCTGCCAGCCTATGTCGATAATCCCTTGGGCACGGTCTACGCTGGACCGGGAAGCCGCGCCATGACTGATATTCTACGCGGCAAACGCCAGCAGGACTTTCCGGCTCAGTTAGTGATTCCACCTCAGCAGAGCCAGATGGTGTTGAATCTACCCATTCCAGTCAAGACGCTGGAGCCTCCGATTAACGGGCGATCGACCCTGATGCGGTTGCGCAGCGATCGCCCAGTCTATGCCGCCAGTCTAGCGATGTTTGCTCCCGTCGATGCGAGTGGGAATGAACGCGCCCCAACGGTGGAAGAATGGCAAACGCTGCTGGAGACTGGAGAACTGTCCGGCCCCCGTGATAAAACGCCTACTCCTCCCGACCAGAAAAAGGGGCAGATTATCTACGGTCGCGTTGCCGGAGTCGCCAGAGGTTCGCGCTGGAATGCCCAAATAGTCGATCCGCCTGGTATCCAGCCCAGCAATCCAAACACCTGGTATCTCAGCATCCCCCCTGTCGGGCAGGCATTCTCCTATGGGTTGAGTACCTTGATTGGCGGCACCCTGGGCACCGGACAGGTTGAAACCGCTCCGATGATTGCCCGCTACCCCGACACTGCCTACCAAGCCCACGGCAACTACGCCATTGAGTACAACCTCACTCTGCCCCTGCGCAATTCGACCAACCAGACGCAAACCGTCGCGATCGCCCTGGAAACCCCAATCAAAGAAGACAAACCCAAAGATGGGCAACTGCGCTTCCTGGAACCACCCGCCCGTCAAGTCTTCTTCCGGGGAACCGTGCGCATCCGCTATAACGACGATCGCAACCTTCCCCAAACGCGCTATGTTCATCTCGTGCAGCGGCGCGGACAGCAAGGCGAACCCCTGGCAGTGATGACCCTGAAACCGGGCGATCGTCGCCTCGTCAAATTCGACTTCCTCTACCCACCCGATTCCACACCCCCACAGATTCTGACAGTCAAGAGTTTGAATCCATCAAATTCGGATGAAGGGATGAAGGAGTGAAGAGATAGCGCCTCAGATGACGGGAATTCCATTGTTTTGTGCTTCGTTAAACCGTTGAGCCGCAATCATTGCCGCGACACATTGCCCTAGCCCTTCGTTTAAGTCTGCCTTCTTTGCTTCCCTACAATGACAACAGGCGCTTCAATCAGTAATTGTTCTGGCGATCGACTGAATAGAAAATCAACATAGCCTGTTAGATCGGCCTCTGCATCAACATTAAATTCACTCCCAGAAAATAGGCTGACTTGGCGATCGCAAATGCGGCGCACCCCTTGCAAAACCGGATAGATAATCGACTCTGAGCGGGCTTTTTCAGAACCAACCGCGATCGCCCAAGGAACTTCTTCTAAATCATCTAGCAAACGAGAACTGGGGGCGACTGGCTCGACAGTTGGAAGAAATCGTACGTTTTCCTCGATTGTGATTTGAAAATCTTTCTTGGCTTTACTGAGCGTGAATTTACTGTAGGGCATGGATGATTGTCGATCTCCATTTAATTCCACCGACCTACTGATCAGCATAAGTAGTTGTACAAAATGAATTAGACAGCAAAATGGTTGTAAACCTCAATTCACTCATGAAACTCCAACGTACTCCACTCATCCTATTAACTATCGCAGTCCTGTTGGGAGCAGGTGTCTACCTCTATGAACAGGGTAATCCGCAGCGAGAAGCAGCCCAGGAACAGGCAAAACAGGTTTTCTCATTTAAAGAAGACGAGGTGCAGGAACTCACCCTCAAGACTCCGCAACACACCCTCTCGTTTCGTCAGGCTCTCGCCGTGCCTGCCAGCCAACCCTCTCAAAAAGCTGCGCCTGCCAGCCCTCAACCTCAGTCCTCAACCTGGCGGATGACCGCTCCCAACAGCGCTTTAGCCAACGAAGCCTCTGTAGCGTATTTGTTGAATTTACTCACAACGGCTAAAAGCGAACAACCACTAACGGTTCCAGCCACGAAACAGCCTGAGTTTGGATTTGATGCTCCGCTAGCAACCGTAGATGTCAAACTTAAAGACCAAAAACAGCATCGTCTCGTTTTGGGTAAGCCAAACTTCGATCGCAGTGCGATGTATGCTCAGGCAGATCCCGCTGCACAACCCAACGCTGATCTTTCTGTGTTGCTCGTCCCAATGGAGTTTGAGAATGCTGTCAGTCGCCCCCTGGCAGAATGGCAGCAGCTAGAGAAGCCGAATATAAAGCCCGGAAGAAAATCGAAATAACGTTAATGAGTGGATGGTAAAGAGTAATCACTAACGGGTAAAAAATAGAGGGGAGAAGATATAACAGAGGCTCAAGCTTCCCTCTTCACGTTTTATCCATCTACCTTCTTTTGCTGCTTGCTATGACGAGTTCCACTGCGATACTGCTCATTTCCTGCCCAGACCAAAAAGGATTGGTGGCAAAGTTTGCGAATTTTATCTACGCCAATGGTGGAAACATTATTCACGCCGATCAGCACACGGATTTTGCCGCCGGATCGTTTCTGACTCGAATTGAGTGGCAGTTGGACGGATTCAACTTGCCGCGTGAGATTATTGGCCCGGCATTTAATGCGATCGCCCAACCTTTGCAAGCAAACTGGCAATTGCACTTCTCTGACACCATCCCTCGCATTGCTATTTGGGTGAGCAAACAAGATCATTGTTTGTTCGATTTACTCTGGCGGCAGCGATCGGGCGAACTGAAGGCAGACATTCCATTGATGATGAGTAACCATGCGGATTTAGGAGAAATTGCACAACAGTTTGGCATTGACTACCACCATAGTCCAATCACTAAAGAGACAAAGCAGGAACAAGAAGCAAAACAACTTGAACTTCTACAAAAACACAAGATTGATCTGGTTGTGTTAGCAAAATATATGCAAATTCTCAGCGCTGAATTTATCGCTCAGTTTCCACACATCATCAATATTCACCACTCTTTCTTACCCGCCTTTCCGGGCGCAAACCCGTACCATCGGGCCTATGAGCGCGGTGTAAAAATTATTGGCGCAACAGCTCACTATGCCACGGCTGATTTGGATGAAGGTCCAATTATTGAACAAGATGTGGTGCGAGTTAGCCACCGAGATAGCGTCGAGGATTTGATTCGCAAAGGCAAAGATTTAGAGCGGATTGTGCTAGCAAGAGCGGTTCGCCTGCACCTGCAAAATCGTGTGTTGGTATACGGCAATCGCACCGTCGTGTTTGAATAAGCCGGATCGTTTCAAATTCATGGTAGCTTGAAGGGGATCCGCAACGGCTCATCCTTGCCACTAGCAGATTTTGTTGACCTTTGATTGAGTTTGATCAGCCTGATTCCATGAGCTTTCCGACAGAACCAACAGGATATGAAAAGACGGTTCTTTCTGACCTTCAAGGTGCGTGGGAAGTTCTGCGTGATTCTGTAGTTGCTGTTGCAGGATTTGCAGGATGGGATCGAGTCATCTTCCATATTGATGAGGCAATGAGTTGGGAAACCGTGTGAAATCTCGATCGCATGCCCCGACTGTTATTAGTTATTCGTAACCTGTGTCTTACTGGAGGTGCGCCAGAAGACGTTATCGAAAATATTGAGGATATTGAAGAGATTCTTACAGACGTTCAAAATGCAATTCGTCAAGGTGAAAAACTCTAGGTTGCAGTGGTGGAGGGCGATCGCAGCAATACTATCGCAAACCTGTTGCGATTTACCAAGTCAACCTGGTGAGTTTTCATCTGCATAGGTTTGTTGAATGAACTGTTGTAGGTGCGGTTGTTCCAGGTTTAAACCAATCTGATTGGTTTTTCGATCAGTTGCTCAAGGGGCCAACCTTGTTCTTTAGCGGTTGCAATTAGAGCGATCGCGCCAGTCCGCAACCCAACTCCACAATGGATTAGTACAGGTCTTCTCCATTGGGTTCTCCTGCATTGATGGGAGCAAACATTTTGCGGCAACTCGAAGAGCGTTGCATCAAACCAGTATGTACGGCATCTCTATAGACTTAATGTATTTTGGAGTTCAACAAATAAAGTTGGACTATCGCGATACTTAAAGAAGATTACCAAATTGCCATCTGTAAATTTTCTGTGAAGTGGCGATCGCTGTAGGGGCGGGTTTTGTTGTCAATCTTAGGCTACAAGTAGACTCTGTGGCTAAATCCGCCCCTACCGTCAACGGGAAATTGACACCAAGCCAAACTGTAAATTTCTGTATTTCAGGGGTTCCTGGGTAACTGAGGTTCTAAAATCAAAAAAAATACCTGGCAGCCCCCCGCCAGGTAGAAAGGTTGCACTTGAGCAACTGTCTATGTTTCTAAGTTACAGGTTGGAACCGCGAATCCCCTCCTCAAACCGGTCATCCATGTGGAGGATTTTTACCGTCACCCGATCGCAACCCTTGCCTCATCCAACTAGGCTACGAGGTTCTACCGACTGTGTTCCACCAGCTGTCCGCAAGCATGGCATTTGCGCTGAATAGAGTGTGAACTTGAATCTTCTTTCAAACTGGCTGCAAGATCTCTATATACAACAATTGCTATGCCCGATCGCTATCCGAGAGACATGGTGGGCTATGGTCGTTACCCAGTTAACCCGAACTGGCCGAACCAGGCTCGCGTTGCGGTGCAGTTTGTAATCAACTACGAAGAAGGTGGCGAAACCTGCGTTCTGCATGGCGATCAGGCATCTGAAACCTTTCTGTCGGAGATTGTCGGGGCGGTGCCGTTGATGGGGCTGCGGCACATGAATATGGAATCTTGCTATGAGTACGGCAGTCGCGCCGGATTCTGGCGACTGCACCGGATGTTTACTGAGCGAGCCATTCCGGTGACGGTATATGGCATCGCGATGGCCCTGGAGCGCAACCCTGAAGTTGTGGCGGCAATGCAGGAAGCAGAGTGGGAGATCGCCAGCCACGGCTACCGCTGGATTGACTACAAATATTTTGGTGAGCAGGAAGAACGGGAGCATTTGCAGACCGCGATCGCACTCCACACGCGGGTTACTGGCAGTCGTCCGCTGGGCTGGTATACGGGGCGCACCAGTCAACACACGCGCAAACTGGTGGTGCAGGAAGGCGGATTTCTGTATGACTCGGACAGCTATGCCGATGATCTGCCTTACTGGGTACATGACTACGGCAAACCTCACCTGGTTATCCCTTACACCCTCGACAACAACGACATGCGATTTGCGACGACGCAAGGGTTCAACTCTGGCGACCAGTTTTTTGCCTACCTGCGTGATGCATTCGACGTGCTATACGCGGAGGGAGAAACGGCACCCAAGATGATGAGTATCGGACTGCACTGTCGCCTGGTCGGCCGACCTGGACGGGCAGCCTCCCTGGCTCGATTTCTGGACTATGTTCAGGAGCGCGATCGCGTCTGGCTCTGTCGTCGAATCGATGTTGCTCATCACTGGCACGCGAAGCATCAGGTGAGGGGATGAGGAGAAAACACCTTCACTATCCACCCAATGTCTTGTTAGCTAGCTTTATTGACGGGTTATAGCAGTGGTTTGAGAGACGTATATTTTAAGGCGGGAAGCTTTATGGAAGAGCGTTTCCAGCCCACAAGGATTTCAGCCGATCTTGGGGTTAAATTTTTCGGGTCTATCGGCTTTGATATGCATCCCAAAGCGAGTAGCCGCCAGTTTTCAAGGTTTTCAGCCTTCTAAACTACCACAAAATGTTCGTAATAAACATTGGCATACGGAATACGATAGAGCCATCAAGCGGAGATCAATTATGCTAACGATTCAAATTCCTCCAGATCTCGAACAGCAACTCTCTCAACGGGCGGCTCAACTCAACCTCCCTGTCGAAACCTTCATCCTCCAATCCCTCCAGCAAATCGTTGAACCCGATCGCGATGACACCCCAAAAGCTGAACTCCTTGATGGTCTCTATCGTGCCCTCGCAGATGTCAAAGCGGGTCGCATCAGTCCCATAGAAACCTGTGGGACGACGACAGCAATGTATGATTGCTGTGATTGAAATACGCGATGATACATTTTGAAGTGTGGAATGTGGGAAATTAGAAGATTTCTGAGGAAGAACCTGCCTCCTGGAGTGGTGCCTTGTTCCCAAGTTCAGCTTGGGAATGCGCATCAGGAAGCTCCCGGTTCCTATCGCTTTCGGGAAGCAGGAGCTTCCAGGAGCGGATTACAAAGTGGGAACTTTGTAACCAGGACAATCGGGTTTGGATTATTGACGGCAATGGTGGCGATCGCCCTGGTTGCTTGCCATTCTGAACAAACCGCGATCGCTCCCATAACGGATTCTGCTCAGGCGAAAGAGCCACCGATTACGCTGCGATTTAGCGGTTGGCAGAGCAATCCAAATGAAAAGAAACTGTTAGAGCAACTGATCAAAGAGTTTGAAACTCAAAATCCCTCAATTGATGTGAAATATGAGGTGATCAACAGCGAGTACATGGATGTGATTAAGACTCGCTTGATTGGAGATGTGGCTCCGGATGTATTTTATTTGGATGTTTTTGAAGCTCCATTATTGATGAAGTATGGCGTATTGGAGCCTTTGGATTCTTACATGACGCCGGAGTTTAATCTTGCTGACTTTGAACCCTCGCTGCTGAATGCCTTTAAGTACAATGGCAAGCTTTATGGGTTGCCAAAAGACTTTTCAACCCTGGCGTTGTTCTACAATACAGATTCCTTTGCAGCGGCTGGCTTGACTCAACCGCCCAAAACCTGGGATGAATTCTTGACCGCTTCCAAAGTATTAACGATTGATCAGAACAAAGACGGCAAGATTGACCAGTATGGATTTGGAGTGGCTCCCGAACTTGCCCGGCAAGTGTTTATGATTAAAGCGTTTGGTGGCGAATTGTTAGATTCCAACGGATATGCCGTGTTTGCGAGTCCAAACAGTTTGAAAGGACTTGAGTTGGTGATTGATCAATATCGGCGCGATCGCTCTGCCGCTCAACCCTCTGATGTCGGCACAACCTGGGGCAGTGAAATGTTGGGGCAGGGCAAAGCTGCGATGGTGATTGAAGGCTTATGGGCAATTCCCTATTTCAAGGAAACCTTTCCAAATCTTGCCTTTGCAACCGCTGAAGTACCAACGGTCAATGATAAACCTGGAACGATGGCCTTCACGGTTGCCTACGTGATGAATCGCAAATCAACGCATAAACAAGCGGCATGGAAATTCATTGCTTATTTGACGGGTAAAAGTGGCATGAAAGCCTGGGCAAAACAGGGGTTAGCATTGCCCACTCGTCAGTCTGTTTTGGCAGAACTGGGGTACGATCGCGATCCGCTCTATGCACCCTTCGTCAACGGCGCATCCTATGCAACCATCTGGCAGGCAGGGGAAAATTTGCCCACGATTCGCACCAATTTTAATAATCAATTCGTGAGTGCGTTATTGGGAGAACAATCACTTGCAGATGCCATGAAAAAAGCGCAAGATACAGCCAATCGAGAAATTTATTTAGCGAATTAAATAGGTAACGCAATTGAATTAAATGTCAAATTAGAGGATGTTTTAAAGGTCCTACTGTCTGTAGCAAAGCGTGCAAGATCCCCCTTTTCTTGTATGCCCGAAGGGCTTTAAGCCCCCTTAATAAGGGGGACTTTGAGCAATTTCCCCCCTTATTAAGGGGGGCTAGGGGGGATCTCCGGATTGACAGCCTTAACCAAAAAGTATTGTGTCAAATTAGGGTTGTCCTTCGTCCTTCGTCATTCGTGATATGAATCTTTTAATCCAACGCCTGTGGAGAAAACAAGCAACACGAGATGCTTTGGCTGGCTATTTGTTCATGACGCCCACCCTTGTGGTTGCAGGAATTTTTCTGGTTCTGCCGGTTATCTATGCCGTGGTGTTGTCATTTTATAAAGTCCGGCTGTTGGGTGACGTCAATTATCAATGGGTTGGACTCAAAAACTTTGTCCGCATAGTAAACGATGAGCGGGTTTGGATTGCCTTAAAAAACACGGTGGACTATGCCGTGATTGTTGTTCCAACTCAAACGATCCTGGCTCTGGCTCTGGCGCTGCTACTGAACAGTCAAATTCGCGGCAAGAACGGGTTTCGAGTGGTGTTCTTTCTGCCCGCAGTGACCTCCTCTGCCGTGCTGACCCTGATCTTCATGTGGATTTACAACTCGAATGGCTTACTCAATTCGATGCTTAGTTTTTTGAAATTACCCACTTACAACTGGTTAGGTGATCCAGCGGTGGCCCTGAAAGGAATCATGATTATGAATATCTGGTCAACGGCACCGCTGTTCATGGTGATTTATCTGGCAGCGTTGCAAGAGATTCCAGAGTCACTGTATGAAGCCGCAACGCTAGATGGGGCCAATCGTTGGGAGAAATTTCTGCACGTCACACTCCCGTTTCTGAAACCCGTCACGTTTTTTGTGGTGGTGATGGGAATGATTGGCACCTTTCAACTGTTCGATCAGTCTTACATTTTTTCAGCCGGTTCAGGGGGACCCAATAATTCAACGCTGACCATTGTGCTGCTGATTTATCAGTACGCATTTAAGAATTTAGATATGGGATATGCGTTGGCGTTGACGTTAGTTTTGGCAATGGTGCTGATGGTTGCCACGTTGGTTCAACGTCGGCTCTTTCGGGAAGAGTCTCTAGATTAGAGGCATTAGGCGTGCATGTCATAGCCAAACAAGTTGGGGTCAACATCACCCAGTTGTAAATCGGCCAAACCGTACTCCGCCCAGCGGCGATCGACCATGGCGGCAATGTCTGGGTCAGATTCCAAGGCGGCACCCCATTCATGCTCCGTTTCGGGCGGAATTTTGGTTGTCGCGTCAATGCCCATCCGTCCCCCCAGTCCAATTTTTTGGCTGGCGAAGTCGAGGGAATCAAAGGGGGTATCGGGCAGGATGAAGACATCGCGGGAGGGATCGACTTTGGAGCTGATTGCCCAAACGACCTGGCGCGGGTCGCGAATGTTGATGCTTTTGTCTACGACGATGACGAACTTGGTGTAGGTGAACTGGGGCAAGGCACTCCAGAATGCCAGGGCGGCACGGCGAGCCTGTCCTGGATAGGCTTTGTCGATGGAAATGATGGCGGCTTTGTAGCTGAGGGCTTCCATTGGCAGAAAGAAATCGACGATCTCCGAGACCTGTTGGCGCAAGATCGGCGTGTAGATGCGGTTCAGGGCGATCGCCATCATTGCCTCTTCCTTCGGTGGACGCCCGCTAAAAGTGGTCAGATAAATCGGGTCACGGCGATGAGTCATGCAGTGGAAGCGGATCACGGGCGAGTCTTCCACGCCGCCGTAGTAGCCCATGTGGTCGCCAAAGGGCCCGTCCGGCAGCACCTCACCGGGTGTAATTGTGCCTTCCAAAACAAATTCGGAGTCTGCCGGAACCTCTAAATCCACAGTTTTACACTTTGCCAGGTTGACGCCAGAGCCGCCGTAGAGTCCGGCAAATAACCACTCCGAGAGATCCACCGGAATGGGAGTGGCGGCGGCCATGATGATCAGCGGATCAACGCCAAGGGCGATCGCGATCTCCAGTTTTTTTCCCTGTTCGGCTGCTTTGCGCAGGTGCCGCGCCCCACCCCGCACCGACAACCAGTGTACCGTCATCGTCGTCTTCGACTGCAGTTGCAACCGATACACCCCGACATTGGGCGTTCCCGTCTCACAGTCTTTCGTAATCACCAACCCCAGCGTGATAATCTTGCCTGCGTCATCGGGATAGGGACGAATCATCGGAATGGTGTTCAGGTCTAACTCATTCCCCTGAATCACAACCTGTTGACAAGCAGGCAGCAAATCCCGACCCGGTTTCGCTTTCACCACATCAAATAGGACTTTGCCGAATGCGATCGCTTGCGAAAGTTTTTTGGGCGGTTTGGGCTGTTGCAACATACTCAGCTTTTTACCGAGTGTTTCCAACTCCTCCGGTTGCTCCATATTCATCGCCCAGCAGATCCGCTGCACTGTACCCATCAAGTTAATCGCGACTGGATAGGGAGAGCCTTTTACCTTTTCAAATAACAACCCCGGACCGCCCTGCTGCAGCATCCGGTTGGAGATCTCAGCGATTTCCAAATCTGGATCGACGAGCGCCTGAATGCGCTGCAGTTGCCCGCGTTGTTCGAGCTGTTTGATAAATCCCCGCAAATCTCTCGCCATGATGAAGCAATGTAAACCACCACCTCTCATTATGGGGCGAAATGACTTTGACGTTAGGTCCTGCCTATAATCTAGAAATACTGGGGTTGAAACAACCCAATGCAAACGCCTGAAGCAACCTCCAGGATGGCAACAACTCCAATGCTTGCACGAACCCTCTACGACACTGATTTTATGCCTGGACCCAGGAACAGGCAACATTGTTGCGCAGCCAACAATGGAGCCAGCTTGACCTGCCAAATTTGGTTGAGGAGATTGAATCGTTGGGTAAACAGCAGCGACAGGAACTTCGCAACCGGTTAAGTGTGTTGATTGGGCATCTGCTGAAATGGGAGTACCAACCCGAACACCGCAGTCGTAGCTGGCTAGCAACACTTCGTGTTCAGCGTCGTGACACTTCACGACTCTTGAGAGACAACCCAAGCCTTCAGCCGTATCTTGATCAGGCACTACAAGAAGCCTATGAGAATGCCAGGGATTTGGCGATGGGGGAAACTAATTTACCAGAGCAAACCTTTCCCATCCGTTGTCCTTACACCATGATCGAAATTCTGGGCGATCGCTTTTATCCAGGTGAACCGAGCGAATTATTAGACGGTTCAGAATCATAATGCCGTCTTGCTCTGCCAGGAATTGAAGCTTTGGTGAATTCCGAGCTTGCCTCTTGCAAGAAGCAGGATAGGTATAAGAATATGGAATTTAGTATAAATACGCTGAGATAGTTCAACAAATACTGGTTAGCAGGGGTAACGGATATGCAGAGAAATAACGTCCCAGTAGTATGGTAAGAGCAAACGATTCTTGTTCCGTACAGTTGTCATACTGGTATTTTATTTGTCTTACAGTCCTTAGGCTTCTAACCTGAGTATCCCAAGTTTGTATCTACCCGGTTTTAAGTGGTTCTCAAATCGCTACAGTTTCCAAGGAGATTTTCAGGGAAGAAACTACCTAACAATCTTGGTAAGCACGTATAGCCTGCGGCATAGCTTCGCTAGCGCGTAGCCTGTCCTCTGGACTTACGGCCGTTCGTCTCTGCATGAGTAAAATCTTTCTCAGAAATCACCTAAGTTATTAACTGCAAAACTTCCCCTACAGATGCTTTTTGGGCTGGAATTGCCTGACTGCCATGAGACGCTGCATGGCAGATTGCGCATGTTTACTCAAAAAAGACTTGTGTTTTGAGTATCTAAACCCTGTTCACATCCAGACCTGGAGTTTTTCTGAAGGGAAAGCTCCAAATTCCACGCTGGAAGTGGTTTAGGGGTATCACCTCGAACATTCTCCTCCTTAACCTTATGAGGGTCACTGCTTTGCTACATACTCGGTTTCTTGGAACTTTAGAGCAACTTCGCTTTAGCGGTCAGCTAGAGTGGACAACTCCGTCAGGACAACGATGGCTGTTTTATCTATCCCAGGGGCTGATTATGTACGCCACTGGAGGAGAACATTTAGTTAGACGATGGCAACGACTGATAGCCATGCACTGCCCTCGCAAGCTGATTCACAGAGTCGCATGGCAAACCGACCTGGGAAATGTTGATGTGGCAGATCTCAGGTTTGGTTGGGAATATGCGCTGTTGAATCTTTGGGTGGCACGGCAGGACATTACACCGGAACAAGCTGCCAGGATTGTCCGTTCCGTCGTTACTGAGGTGCTGTTTGATGTGACCCAGGCAGTCGATGTGACGAATCAAATTTCGCAAGATAGCTCGTTCTCATCCCGGCTCATCCTGGTTCCAATTCAGGAGGCGATCGCAGAAACTCAACGGCTGTTGCAAGTCTGGCAGAATGCAAATCTTGCCGATTACTCTCCGAACCAGGCACCTGCAATTAAACAGTCAGAGCAGCTCCAAAAACACAGCTCACCGCAGTTCTATCAGAGTCTGGCGAACTTGCTCAATGGCCAGCAGACATTGCGCGAATTGGCGGTGCAAACCAAACGAGATGCAGCCGCGATCGCGGTTTCCCTGCTCCCGTTCATTCGACTGGGATGGGTAGAACTGACCAGAATTCCCGATCTGGCGGCTCCAGTTTACCGACGACAGGGCACATCCAATGCATCATTGACCTCAGCTGCAGCGATTCCCCAAGCTGCGCTGATTGCCTGTGTCGATGACAGTTTTGTGATTCATCGCACGCTGGACAAGCTGGTCACCTCTGCAGGTTACCGGTTTATCGGTATTGATAATCCTCTGAGAGCCATCAATATGCTCTTAACCCGTAAGCCAGACTTTATTTTTCTAGATCTCGTAATGCCAAATGCAAACGGATATGAAATTTGTGAACAGTTACGCAAACTTTCCTGTTTTCGGAACACACCGATTGTGATTCTGACTGGGAATGATGGCTATGCGAACCGCTTGAAATCGAATTTTGCCGGAGCCAATGCATTTCTCAGTAAACCACTCGATGCAGAGGCCGTGCTCGGCGTCATCCGCAAGCATCTTGAACAGAGTGCATCAAATCTCTCTGTTGCAACGACTCGTTAAGCCACGAGGAACTCAGTCAATAGTTGTGTTGTCTATTCAGGAGATAAATTCGATGAGTACTGCGCTCGTTGTTGATGATTCGTTAACCGATATACAAGTTCTGATGGGCTGTCTGCAGCAAGGCGGGATTAATGTTGTGATTGCTCACAGTGGAGAGGAAGCGATCGCGACGATTACCCGACAAAAACCGGATGTGATTGTTTTAGACGTTGTACTACCGGGCTGCAGTGGATTTGAAGTCTGTCGTGAACTGAAAGCAAAAGCCGATACCAGCGATATTCCCGTTGTCATTTGCTCGACCAAGGGCAGCCAGATGGATAAATTTTGGGGCATGAAGCAGGGAGCGGATGCTTACATCTCCAAACCCATTGATCAAGAAGAACTGGTTCGCACTATCAAACAGTTGATTAAGCAATAAGTAGCCCCAAATGTCTGATCTCTCAACCTCAGAACCGCGATCGCTGCCGGTGCAGGACCCGGTACCTGCTCCTTCCTCAAAAGATGGGGAAGCGTTTTTGCGATTGCAGCTTGTGCCCAGTCTGCGCACCCTGCTGCCAGTCCAGCAACTGGCTGAAGTGTTGACCATTCCCATCGGTCGGATTGTGCCGATTCCGCAGATGCCTGTTTGGGTCATGGGTGTTTATAACTGGCGCGGTGAAGTCTTGTGGATGGTTGACCTGGGGCATTTGTGTGGACTAACTCCCTGGTATCAGCGCACAATCGGTATTTCGGCTTTTACCGCGATCGTCCTGCGGATTCACGACACTCAGACCCCATCGACTCGGACTAAAAGCCAGGTGTTGGGGCTGGTGGTCAACCAGGTTGAAGATATTGAGTTATGTGATTCAACAGCCATTCAGTCATCGCCAACCCCGACGGCAACCTCTGAGCTGGGAACATTCCTGCGCGGGTATTGGCGGAAGTCTGACGATGACGTATTGGCGGTTTTGGATGGAGAAGCAATTATGACCGCGATGCCGAAGCGATAAGTTTTGTGTCCTTAGCCTCCTGAATGGAGGTACAGCTCGTAACCGTTCCCAAGTGTTGACGATTAGGTTTCTAAACCATGACTCAAATTCCTCCCTCCGAACCTACCTCGCAGGACTCTGTTAGTAGTAAAGCTTCAATCCTGAATGGCTTTCCAGTTTCAAATCAAACGATGCCAACGGATCCAACTGTTCTGGATAATCTAGACAATCTAGACCATCAAGAGTTACCCACCCAGGCACAAAACATGTTCTACTCTCCCCATTTAGGCGAGAGTATTCCCGACGAGATCGACGATCGCACGCCGCTTGAGCAGCCGCAGGATGGGCAATTCTGGTCGTCCTGGAGTTTGCGCACCAAAGCCACAACCCTGGCGATCGCGATTGGCACGGTCCCTGTAATCGGCATTGGTGGAATTGCCGGATTCGTTGCTGACTCGTCGTTGCAGGAACGTGAAATCGCGTTTGAAAAAAACCGAGCCGTGGTACTGGGTCGGGACTTAGCCCAGTTTATTGCGGCAAAATATCGAGATATTCAAGAATTGGCGCGCACCTCATTTGTGACCAATCCCAGGCTGTGGAACGCGCTCCCGATTCAGGACAAGCAGCAGTATTTTGAGCAATTTTTGACGAATGGCGTGAATAGCATTGCGATCGCTGATGCTAAAACTGGAAAAATTTGTTGGAAGTGATGGCCGCAGACCAGCCAGACAAACCCAATCCAGATTTCAGAACCATTGACTACTTTAAGCAGGTAATCAAGACAAAGCGTCCTGTCATCGTCCCACTTCGCAAATCGGTGGTAACTGGCAAGTCATCATTTTTTGTGGCCGCACCCATTTTTCATAAAGATACTAAGGAATTGCTGTATGTGATTCGCATCCGCATCGCAGCAAGCTACATCGACAAAACGATTCGAGCGAATGCAAAAGCAATTGCTCAACAAGTTGGCGACGATCGCATCCCCAAGTATCAGGTTGTCGATCACACAGGGCGAATATTCATATCTGAATCTGCGCAGGAAATTGGGCAAAGCGCGGAATCAATTTTCCCCGCTTTTAAGCAGTTACAGAATGCGGGTCAAACCAATGTCGTGAATGACGTGAATCGGCTTGACGGTGAGCCATACGCCGTGGTATACGCCTCTGTACCGCAGGTCGAAACATTACCAAAGCTTGAGTGGAGTGTGATTGCGGCTGAACCCGCAAAAGCGGTATTAGTCGCTCGACGGCAGTTGTTGTTAACCCTGGCAGTGGGTACAGCCGTATCTGCATTTGGAGCCGCCGTTCTGGCCATTTACCTGTCTAAGCAAGCCATCCAACCGATCTTGCTGGCTGCCGATGCGTTAGAGAAAATTGGTCAAGGCGACCTGCAAACGCGCTTAGAGGTTCAGGGAGAGGATGAAATTGCCACCCTGGGAACCAACATCAACAGCATGGCAAGCCAGTTAGACAGTTTGCTGCGTGAACAGGCGATCGCAACTGAGCAAGCGCAAGTATTGGCAGAGGTTGCGGGTTCTGTCGCCCAAACCCTACCCGACCTGTTGGCAGGGTTTAATGAGTCTCTTGACAAAGCCCGCACCCTACTTAGGCTTGATCGACTCTATATCTATCTGTTCAATTCGGCTAACCAGGGGGAGATTGTTGTAGAATCCGCAACACCTCCCTGGATGCGCATGGGGGATAGAAATTTCAAGGAATTTCTGGTGCCAGAGCAGTTGCTGGAAACCTGCTGGGCAGGGCAGGTGATCGCTGCAGATAAGATTTCTAAAGCTGGATTTCCGCCTGACTATTTGGGGTTAATCAAACGGTTGAATGTTGAATCCACCTTGCTGGCTCCCATTCTGACGGGCGATCGCCTGCTGGGCTTGTTGATTGCCGACCATTGCGCCGCTCCCCATAATTGGCAGCCACCGGAGAGCAACTTCCTGAAACAATTGGCCGCCCAGTTAGGACTGGTGATTGACCGGGTCACCCTGCTCAAACAAACTGAAGAACAAGCGGAAGAACAGCGCCAGCTCAAAGAAGGCTTACAGCTACGGGCGTTGGAGCTATTGCAGGAGGTTGATCCAATTAGCCGCGGCGATCTCACCGTTCGTGCCAAAGTCACCGCCGATGAGATTGGTACCCTTGCCGACTCTTACAACGCTACCGTGGGTAGCTTGCGGAAGATTGTCTTGCAGGTACAAGCGGCTGCCGGCCAGGTGACCAAAACAACGAATGTCAATGAAGTTTCGGTTCAAGAACTTAATGCAGAAGCCTCCCGACAGTCCGTAGAAATCGTAGCGGCCTTAAAGCAAATTGAGCAAATGACGGGTGCGATTCGCCAAGTGGCTACCAACGCTGAGCAAGCCGAGACGGTGGTGCAACAAGCTGCTCGAACGGTAGCCGAAGGGGATACCGCAATGGACCGAACCGTGGATGGAATTCAAGCGATTCGGGCAACGGTGGCAGAAACGGCAAAGAAGGTGAAACATTTGGGAGAGTCTTCGCAGAAAATCTCCACTGTTGTAGAACTGATTAGTAACTTTGCGGCTCAAACCAATATGCTGGCGCTGAATGCGTCGATTGAAGCCTCTCGAGCGGGAGAAGAAGGGCGAGGCTTTGCAGTGGTTGCCGAGGAAGTGCGAGTGCTGGCACGGCAATCTGCAGAAGCAACGGAAGAAATCAGAAAGCTGGTTGCCAGTATTCAGATGGAAACCAACGAGGTGGTTACGGCGATGGAAGCCGGGACGCAGCAGGTTGTGACTGGAACCAAACTGGTGGATGACACACGCCAAAGTTTGAATAAAATCACAGCCGCCAGTGCTCAAATCAGTCAATTGGTTAAAGCGATCGCCAACTCCACCTCGATGCAATCCAAAGCGGCTGAAACCGTTACTCAAACGATGAAGGACGTAGCAACCATTGCGAACAAAACCTCCTTAGAAGCGAGCCACGTTTCATCGTCCTTTGAGCAGTTACGTCAGGTTGCTGAAGCTCTGCAAACCGGAATTGAACAATTCAAGGTGTAGGGGGTGATTGGTGATTGGTGATTGATCACTGTCTACTTTCACTGTTCACTGTTTAATGTTCATTGACCATTAGATTGGTTCTTTGTTGATTGATTAAGTAGGTCGGCGGAATTAAAATGAACCATCGTAGCCGCTCAAAGGATTGATGCGTTACGGCTCCGCCTAACACATCCTACGTTTATTTATGTCCACCTACTTATTGGTTGGTTGTTGATGAGCGGTTGTTAGTTGTTGGTGTTTGATGGATGGATGGCAAGTCGAGTCACTACAAATCAACCACTAACAACTGTAAACTCCAACGACACCTAATACTTCTCGATTAGTGTTGTCAGTCCAAAGATCCTCCCAACCCCCCTTGCCAAGGGGGACTTTCAAACCAAAACTTGGTAAGAGTTTCCCCCTGCTTAAGAGGGGACAGGGGGGATCGGTGCAGGGTCTACAAATCCTTAACCGAGAGGTAGTACAACACCAACTAAACAACATCAAAGTCAGGGTGATGTTCTAACTCTAAAACTTAATCCACTCAAGGCTAAAACATGGCTGTTCAAGTCAAACGTAGTGTTCCCGGTTTACGTCCTAATTGCCTTTCGTTTCCTGAAGTTTTTGCCCAAGCAATTGGTCATATTTCACCTGCTGGTATTGCCGCAGTCGGTATTCCAACAGTGTTTGCCAGCACAGGCAACGGAACCTGGTTGGCGTTTGTGATTGCAACAATTGGGCTGGTTCTAATTGGTTTCAACATTAATCAGTTCGCTCGGCGATCGGTTTCTACGGGTCTACTGTACACGGCTGTCGCCCGAAATCTGGGTTCAACAGCTGGAATTCTGACAGGCTGGGGTTTGGTAGCAGCGTATTTGTTCAACGGAGTCGCGATCGCGGCCGGCTTTGTCATGTATACCAACGTTCTGCTGCAAGAGTTTGGCGTTCAGCTTCCCCCGATCTTGTTATTTGGTATCTGTATCGGCATTGTTTGGTACTGTGCTTACACTGATGTCCAGCTCTCATCAATTGTCACCCTTGCCCTTGAGGGAATATCGATGATTTTGATTGTATGTTTAGCGATCGCAGTATTACTCAAACATGGTTTCACCCTCGATATTGCACAGTTTTCACTGCAGGGAGTCTCACCAGAAAACTTACGATTAGGACTCGTTCTGGCTGTTTTCTCCTATGTTGGCTTTGAAACACCAACCATATTTGGGTATGAAGCCAAGCGCCCCTTCCGACTCGTTCCTCGCGCTGTGATATGGAGCGTTGTGTTACCTGGACTGCTCTACATTCTGCTTTCCTACACCGAAATACTGGGTTTTAGGAACTACGCAACACCTCTGGATAAGACTGATGTTCCCCTCGATGCTCTGGCAAATCTTACCGGGTTAGGATTGCTGGGCATTGCGATTTCTGCCGGAATTCTGTGTAGCTTCTTAAGTGGTGTGCTGGTTGCTACCAATGCAGGAGCACGGGTTCTCTATGCAATGAGTCGCCATCACATCATGCCCTGGTCATTGGGTAAAGCACATCCGAAAAACGAAACTCCCCATGTTGCCGTTACCCTCTTCATCATTCTGTTGTTTGTGATTACGACGGTGATGTCATTGTTTGGTGTTTCCGTCTTAGATATTTACATCTCCACCAGTACGTTTTCTACCTATGGATTTCTAATGACCTACCTGCTGGTTTCAATTTCAGCTCCAATGGAATTGCGTCGCAATGGTAATTTGCAGCAACGGGACGTTATCATTGCTGTGCTTGCTGTGCTATTTGTGCTGATTCCGGTGATTGGTAGTTTATATCCTGTTCCACCGTTTCCTTATAACATTCTTCCCTACTTGTTTGTGGCGTATCTTGTTGCAGGATGGTGGTTTTTTGCTAGAGGGAAAGCCCGTTCTCCAGAGCTGGCTGCGGACATGAAACTGCTTACTGCAGATATGAAACGCGGATTTTGAAGGGGCTTACAACCAACCAGGGCAATAAGGGGCTTGCAGGCAAATATAAATACCAATCCCCAATCGGTAGGGGCGAACGGCCGTCATTTGTTTCAACTTAAGCTAAAAGTATTGCCACGCTTGAACTTTAGCCCTCACCCCCAGCCCCTCTCCCAGGATTGGGAGAGGGGAGTAATACGGTTCCCTTCTCCCAACGTTGGGA
>JAAUSG010000263.1 GCA_012034055.1 Leptolyngbyaceae cyanobacterium RU_5_1
GGACTGAGGTGATTTCTGAGAAAGATTTTACCCTGTAGGGACGAGCCGTGTCCTCACCAAAGAATCAAAACGGGCAATGCACACAAGGAGCCTGAAGGAGTCACACGATGCCAGTACAACCCTCAATCCCTAGCCTTTCACAGAAACCACGCCAGCAGTGGCTGAATCTGCTTTGTCTATTTGCAATGGCAGCCCTGGGACTTTATGGACTCTACTGCCTGCGTAGCCCAGACCGCATTCAACGGTTAGGGCTTTGGGTGATTGTCAGTGCAGGCATTTTGGGAACCTGGCGCTGGTCCTGGTTTGGATTGCATGTGCTGCGTTCCCGCATTTACCTGCACTGGGTATTCCCACGCTGGCGACGACGCGCAAACCGCTTGGCAATCGAGGATATCCCTTCGATTGGAATTGTGGTGCCGACGTTCCGGGAGCACCCCTGGATTACCCAACAGGTGTTTGCCGCGATCGCCCATGAAGCCCAAACGCTCTCGCAGCCATTAACGCTGGTTGCCGTCACTACGCCTGAAGAGATTATTGACATCGAGAGGATCTTGCGATCGGTGGATCCGGATTTGAGCAGGATTGAGTACATTCCCCTGCTCGATCCGGCTGGAGGCAAACGTAAAGCCCTGGCAGTAGGACTCAGAGCGTTGGCAAAGATGGACTCTCCACCGGAGATTGTTTGCTTAATGGATGGGGATTCAATCATTTCCGAGGGAGGCATCCGCAAGTGTCTGCCCTTCTTCAAGCTGTTTCCCAAACTGGGTGGGCTGACAACGGACGAACGGGCATCGGTAATCGGCTCTAAATCCTTTGCTGAGTGGCTTGAGTTGCGGTTTGCCCAGCGCCATTTTTATATGTGTTCTCACGCGCTCTCTCACAAAGTTCTTTGCCTGACCGGTCGCTACTCGCTCTATCGGGCTGAAGCGGCACTCGATCCAACCTTTGCTCAACTGCTGGAAAACGATACCCTCCAGGATTGGCTCTGGGGTGAGTTTAAGTTTTTGTCTGGGGATGACAAAAGCACCTGGTATTGGCTGCTAGAGCGGAATTACGACATGCTCTATGTTCCAGATGTGATGGTGGAAACGATTGAGACCGTATCTGGAAACATCCCGCTGCGCATGTATCAAAACATGCGGCGCTGGTTTGGCAACATGCTGCGCAATGGGAGCCGAGCTTTAGCGCTTGGACCGAAGCGGGTTGGATGGTATCCCTGGTATTGCCTGCTCGATCAGCGCCTTAGTTTCTGGACATCCCTGGTGACTCCGGGCTTGCTGTTAATTTATTTAGTGAGCTGGAACTCAACGGGGGTGGGTCTGATCCTATCCTGGCTCTTGTTTACGCGATCGCTGAGTTTGTTGGCTCTCGGCTGGGGACGAGAGGTCAATTTGAAGCCGATTCATGTTCTGCAAACTGTGTTGTCTCAATGGGGATCCTCACTGGTTAAGATTTACACGCAAATGAATTTAGCCCAGCAGAAGTGGTCGAATCGGGGAAACCAGAGCCGTTCTGCTGCCGGGACTGGGCTAGAGCGATGGCTAAAACTGGGCACCGCTCGATTTCTATTAACGGCACAAGGCTTCAGTTTTGCGATCGTTCTGCTGTGTTTGGCCGGTTTCTTAGTTCCGCATACTGACTTGCCAGCCTGGTGGTGGCGATTGGGAAATAATGTTATTGCACAACCAGTCCAGATTGTCCAGGCAGTTGATTACGGCGTTAAACCGGATGATGATGTTGATGATGCCAGGGCGCTTCAGCAAATCCTGAACCAGTTACCCACTCAGGGATTGATTCAAATTGAGTTACCGCCTGGAGAACTGTTACTGTGTCACCGGTTGACACTGCACCGCAGCCATACCGTGATCAATGGGGAAGGGCAGGGGCGTACCATCTTGCGAGTGAGTGGTGCTAAATCATCAGAGTTTGTCCCGATCACAATCGCTCCCCAGCCAGGAGCTTCCCCGATCGAGCAAATTAAACTCAGTCACTTTACGCTTCTACAAACCTCGTCTGCAGGAACTGCGATCGTGATTCGTAATGCTGATCACGCCTCGCTTAACAATCTCCAGTTTCAGGGCAGTGGAGCACAGGCACTAACTCTACAGGGGACTAAAGCAGCGAGATTAGACTATCTCGCCTTTGATGGGAAATACACGCGATCGCCCATCACCTGGCTGAACGCAAACAACAATTCCAGGGGTGTCATCCTTTCCGCCAATCCTGCCAAATAAAATCGCTATGGTTCCCAGACTGCTCCGCTTTTGCAAGCAATTCTGATGAATGTCTGAAGGAGAACGTTATGTCTGACCTGTCGTTAGGTGCATTCCTTAAAAAAGCTGTTGAGTCAACCTTGATGGGTTCCAAGCCGGAATCAAGTTTTTCTGCTCCGCCCTCCCCGCTAGACACAAGTTTGGTGTTCACACCCCCTTCTGGCTCCAGTTCAGCTCCGGTTCCTACCCCACTTCAAGATGATTCACTGCTCACTGCCAATAATATTGGTGTTCTCAGCACCAAATACTCGCTTCAAGATTCGGTTGATACGACTGATCCCGTTGACTATCACAAGTTTGAGCTAACTACATCGGATGCTGTCAGTATTTTCTTCAATGGTTTGAGTGCTGGATACACCCTGGAATTACTCGACAGCAGCGGCGGTGTTCTGCAAAGCTCAACCAATAGTGGTACTACGTGGACACCCACGGATAGTGGAACAACTGCAGGATCGGTTACCTCCGTGTTGAACGCAGGGACTTACTACGCTCGAATTACTCCGGCAACAGTAACGGGCAATCCACTTTATGCTCTGCCAGGCTCCTACACGCTCAACCTGCAACCCCACAACGCTCCCAACACAATCTCGATCGCAGCTAGCAATACCGTCAATGCTGGCATAGCTGACTACATCTGCACTGGCTCTAACGATCAAGATGTGATTAACCAGGCGATCGCCGCGATCGCGGCCCAAGGGGGTGGCACCGTCCTGCTGATGGAAGGAACCTACAGCATTTCCGATAATGTTCAAGTCACTTACAACAACATCACGCTCTCTGGAGTGGGTTGGAACACGATTCTTAAGTTGGCCAACAACACCCGTCTGGAAGATGCAGGCTTACTCAGATCAGCCTTTCACACGGATGAAGAGAATAGAGCAACTCCCTACTTTTCCAACCAGCACTTTCTGCATATGTCACTAGACGGGAATAAGTCTGGAGGCACTAGTTACACCAATAGCTACGGTAATTTTGGCACCTACGTCGATAGTAGCTTTGAAGATCTGCGAGTGCATGATTTTCCGCACTATGGATTCGACCCCCATGAAAATTCTGAAGCAGGACAGCCAACCATCCGATTAACCATTAAAGATAGTCTTGCCGATCACAACAATGTCGATGGATTAACCATCGATAACTGTCTTGATTCGCTATTTTTCAATAACATTCTGGATTCAAACGGCAGACACGGCATCAATATTGTTACAGCCGCTACAAACAATATGGTCAGAAATAATGTGGCCAACAACAATGGGGGGAATGGAATTGTGATTCAGCCCGGTGGAGAGTTGAGCAGAACGTCAGACTCAAATTTCCTGATTAACAACGTGGTTCAATCCAACCGACTTTCTGGAATTCTGGTTCAATTGGCTCAAAACACTCAAGTTTCAGGTAACACAGTGACTGGCAATGCTCAACATGGAATTCGCCTCCGGGGTTCCAGCCTCTCCTCTGTCTCCAACAATATCTTTGACGATAATGGGCAAGCGGCAGTCGATCAATACTTTGGCGTCTACGTTGACGACTTCATTTCAGGCGGTAGTGTGGTGCCCTCGACCAATAACACGGTGCAAAATAATTCGATTCGCTCTGCCACAACCCGATACCGCAATGGAATTAAGGAGCGCAGCCGTTTGGATGATTTCAATATTTATGCAAATAATATCATATCAGGTACTGTAAGAGCACCCTTCCAGATTCAGGGCCCTAATTCGCAGGTAATTGCTTAGGCAATTTCTGAGAAAAAATATACCGTTTGGTAGGGGCAGATTTTGCCAAAGTTTTTGCATTAAGCCGATAGTTTTAATGCCAAACCTGCTCCTACGGGTATTTTGTTTTTGACTGGTTCCGAGGCTCTGCCTGGGAACCGAATTGTGAGGCTCTGCCTCCAGTAGCAAAGAGGCAGAGCCGGAGGGTAAAGCACGAGAGTTGAGGTTGCAGCGTATGGTCAGCGCCTATCAAGTCGCTGTTGGTCTTGTCCAGCTCTCGTTAGCGCTGGTGAGTTGTAGTCCCCTGGATTTCGCGACGGGAACCACTCCGCGATCGCCCACAAGCGATTCACCTGCAAACTCATTCCTCCCTGATCGGTCTTCATCCTGTTCTCAAGGCAAAGCAGTGCTCTGGTCTAATCGCTTTGCAGAGCGAGACTGGCAAGCTGACTGGCAGATCAGAACCGCTAAATCCTGGGGTTTGGGTAACAGTGAAGTTATCAATGACCCAAGCCACAAATTTTCTAAAGTCCTGAGAGTGCGCTATAAAGCTGGTTCTGCCAGTCCTCGCGCCAGGCGACTGGATGACACGACCAGTGGAGGCACTCAGTTCTTCGCAGATTTGGGGTTACCCCCCCAGGATTCACTCTGTTTGAGCTACTACGTTCGCTTCTCGAAACGCTTTGATTTCGTCAAGGGTGGCAAACTGCCAGGAGTATTTGGCGGCACGGTGAACGACGGTCGCAAGATTCCTGATGGGACAAATGGGTTTTCTACCCGCTTAATGTGGAGAGCGAGAGGGGTTGGAGAGGTTTACGCCTATTTGCCAACGTCACAGGAACAGGGAACCTCAATCGGTCGGGGCAACTGGCAATTTCAACCGGGAACCTGGCATCACTTAGAACAACAGGTTGTACTCAATCAACCTGGTCAGCAGAATGGTCAAATTCGGGTTTGGCTGGATGGTAAGCCAGTTCTAAGCGTGAATGGATTAATGTTTCGGACGAGGAATGCTTTGAAGATTGAAGGTATCTTGTTCTCAACCTTTTTTGGTGGTGGCGATCGCTCCTGGGCCACACCGAAAAATGTGTATGCCGATTTTGCTAATTTTTCGGTTTACTGAATACGAGTTTGGATTTTGGATTGCAGATTTTAGATTGTAGATTGAAAATTCTCCGCGTCCCGTTCGACTGAGTGCTCACGCCAAAGTCCGCGTCTCCCTCTCTCCTCACCCTTCATCCCTTCACCCTTCACCCTTTCGCTATAGAATGAGTTGATGCAATACGACGATCGCTTCTGAGGGACCGCATCATGACGCCGTTAACTGAACAGGCTACCGCTAATCTTGACATTCCTGGGCTTGAAGCAAAACTTTTGAACCAAAGTCCGCAGAAGATTCTGCAGCATGCACTGAGCTTATTTGACACCATTGCCATTTCTTTCAGTGGTGCTGAGGACGTTGTCTTGATTGACATGGCTGCCAAGATCAACCGGGATATCAAGGTTTTCAGCCTGGATACGGGTCGTCTGCATCCCGAAACCTATCAGTTCATTGATCGAGTTCGCAAGCATTACGGCATCCCGATTGAGGTGATGTATCCAGATACTGCTCAGGTTGAAGGGTTAGTAACCGCTAAGGGCCTTTTCAGCTTCTACGAGGATGGACATAAGGAATGCTGTGATATTCGCAAGGTTGCTCCTCTACGCCGCAAGTTGTCCACCCTTGATGCGTGGATCACCGGGCAACGCCAAGACCAAAATCCCAGCACTCGCGGTAAGGTTCCAGTTGTTCAGATTGATACAGCGTTCTCGACGAGCGATCGCCCGTTAATTAAATTCAACCCACTCTCTTACTGGACCTCTGCAGACGTGTGGATGTATATCCGCTCTTACGACGTTCCCTACAACCCTTTGCATGAGCGGGGATTTATTAGCATTGGCTGCGAACCCTGTACTCGGCACGTTTTGCCGAACCAACATGAACGAGAAGGACGCTGGTGGTGGGAGGACGCGACCAAGAAAGAGTGTGGTTTACACACCATCAACTTAAATCAGGTGTCTTAGATGTGCTAAAGAATTGGTCATCGCTGAGAACTGGATGACGCCGGCTCTACTACTCTGCGCTCGATCGCCTGCGTCTGCCCACCGCTGATTGAGTAGCTAACCTGGTGGTTGATGATTTACGTCCACGAGTTGGCCGGGTACTGATCTCAGTCTCCACCGTTGCTTCTGTAGCTGCAGACTTCGCCCGTCCTCTTTTAGGTTTAGCGGCAGTGGATTCTGTCGTTGCTGCGGATGCTTCTGCAGACTTCGCCCGCCCTCTTCTGGGTTTAGCAGGAGCAGACTCCACGGTTTCTTTGGCTGCAGAGGTTGTCCCACGAACAGGTGATTCTACAGCCAGTTCTGACTCTTCTATGTCTACAAATTCATTGTCAACTGATTTTCTCGTGCGTTTAGCTTTAGTCTTCTCTGCAGTCTTGGCAGCAGCCTTTGCTGCCTGCCGCTTACCAGACGGTGCATAGTTCTTGAGTGTTAGGGCACTAATCTTAATGCCCTTGTCCGTCAACATCTTCGCTAAATCATCGTAGCTATACCCTTTTGCAAGTGCAGCCCGAATAGAGTCCTGCATCTGCTCGACAGCTTCCCGCAAAGACATATTCTCTTTGGGCTTTTCTGGCAACTCCTGCAGGAGAGCGAGTGCATGGCCAATCATATTCTGCTTAACAACGGATGCTTTGGGACGCTTATTGCTACTATTTGCCAATGCCATTTGAGTTCGCTAAAAATTACTGAAGTGTATTTGTTTAATTTTATGCTCTAGACTTCAAAATGAACATAATTTTTTAACGCTCATGCTTTCTTCAAGTAAAACAACTCAATTGACTGTGGGATAGGCGCTAGATACAGGACAACATTCAAGCTGTAAAATCCATAACCTACGGGATTGCCTGGCAGTTGCAAAGTCCTCAGGAACGTGGATCAATAACATGCAAAAGTTCGTCAGTGTTAGGGGCGGGTTTAGCAGCTGATTGAATGCTTAAACCAAAAGTAAACGGTAAAACCCGCCCCATAGAAGATTGTGGTTCTATTAAATTTGCATCCTTAGCAACAGTTTGCTTAATCAGCCGTAGACGGTGATTAAGGAGATTTCTGCGAAAAAATTCTACCCCTGTAGGGACGAACAGCCGTAAGTCC
>JAAUSG010000264.1 GCA_012034055.1 Leptolyngbyaceae cyanobacterium RU_5_1
TAGCCCCTCCCCCCTAACTAAACCCATGCCGCCCGAACCCAAAGCCCAACATTCATTCCTAGTCGATGACCTTCCAAAAACTTGCTCGTGCTGGAAGCGATTCTGGAGAAACTGGGTCAGAATCTGATCAGAGCTACGTCAGGTGAGGAAGCGTTGCGCTACGTCCTGGAACAAGAGTTCGCTGTGATTTTGATGGATGTACAGATGCCGAGGATGGATGGGTTTGAGGCAGCAACTCTAATTCGCCAGCGAGAGCGATCGCGGCATATCCCGATTATTTTCATCACCGCATTCAGCACCAATGATTCGTTCGTGTTTAAGGGCTACTCGTTGGGGGCAGTGGATTACCTACTCAAGCCCGTCGATCCAGTCATTCTGACCTCAAAAGTGTCAGTGTTCGTTGAGCTGTTTAAGCAAACCGCGAAGGTCAAACAACAGGCCGCCCAACTGATCCGGATGAACATTGAGTTGAGAAAAAGTGAAGAGCGCTTTCGCTCGTTGAGTGCCTGCTCTCCAGTTGGCATTTTTCTGCTTAACATCGATGGCCAATGTACCTACACCAACCCACGTTGTCAAACCATTTGCGGATTCACGTTTGCAGAAAGTTTGGGCAAAGGATGGATTCAGTTTTTGCACCCTGATGACCGAGAACGGGCGATCGCCGATTGGCTAAACGTCATCCAGAATCAGCAACAATTTTCCACCGAATATCGCTTCTGCACACCCAAGGGTGAAATGCGTTGGACTTATGTTCGCTCATCCCCATTGTTTTCAGACAATGAAGCCCTGATTGGCCACGTTGGCACGGTTGAAGACATCACCGAACACAAAGAAGCCGTAATCATGCGGGAACGGCTGATCCGAGAACAAGCTGCCCGCCAACAGGCTGAAGCGGTCAATCGGATGAAAGATGAGTTTTTGGCGATCGTTTCTCACGAGCTGCGCACTCCTCTCAACTCCATTCTGGGTTGGTCAAAAATATTAATTGCCAATCAGGTAGACGAAGCCACCAAAGCTCGTGCCTTAGAAACCATTGAACGAAATGCCAAATCCCAGGCCAAGCTAATCGAAGATATTTTGGATATCTCACGGGTGATTCGAGGCAAGCTGCGGCTGACCATTCAACCCCTCGACCTGGCAGCGCTGATCAACGGGGTATTGGAAGCCACTCGCCCCCTGGCAGAGGCCAAAAACATTCATATCAAAACCAGCCTTGACCCAGCCATACCGAAAGTTTATGGAGATCTCGAACGGCTGCGGCAAGTGATTTGGAATCTGATCTCCAATGCCATCAAGTTCACACCAGCGGACGGAATGGTGGAAGTGAAGTTGGAACAAGTTGAAATGACGAATGACGAAGGTCGAATGACGAATGACACTCCTTCGCGCTCAGGAATTGCGAATGACGAAGGTCGAATGACGAATGACAACACTTTGCACTTCGCACTTCGCACTTCGCACTTCGCCCAAGTCACCATCATCGACACCGGAATCGGCATTCATCCAGATTTTATTCCCCATGTCTTTGAACACTTCCGTCAGGCAGATAGTACCTCTACTCGCGCCTTCGGCGGATTAGGGTTAGGATTGGCGATCGCTCACCATCTGGTCAATCTACACAACGGCACTATTACAGTGGCCAGTGAAGGTGAAAACAAAGGAGCCACATTCACCGTTCGCCTGCCGTTGGCAAAGACTCCCGTAGTGGTAATCGAATCGTAAACGGGGCTCCTGACCAACGCGACTGCTAGCGGTAATCAGTCCACCGTGCGCTTCCGCAATCCAGTCTGCGATCGCCAACCCCAGTCCAGTGCTGCTTCCCTGATGCACCGGATCGGCCGTGTAAAACTGCTCAAAAATGTGTGGCAGATCGCTCTCATTGATTCCAGGTCTATTTCTGACCCTAAGAAATCTGCATAAAAGCATAATAAAAGGGTAATCTAATATTTTCTGAAGTGGAAATCAATGGATACTTTTTGAGTATTTAGGAAGAACATTTTAGCTATAAAAAATTAGCTTGGAAATACAACCTTTGAGAGAGGATACATAAGAGCAAAATTTCTATTGTAGAAACACAGGTGCAAAGAAAGGTAACTTTTGACCTGGCTATAACGTGTAGAAATGGAGAAGAAAAATGAGCTTAGAAGAAAGAGCTAAAGCTACTGCAAAAAATGTGGAAGGCAAAATTCAAGATGCTGTAGGTCGCGCAACAGGTGATCCAGAGGATCAAATTAAAGGGAAGGCAAAGCAGGCAGAAGGCTCCGCTCGTCACGCTAAAGAAGATGTAAAAGATGATGTGAAGCGTGGAGCTGACAAGCTGTAGTCCTGAATCAGGATGCATCGTTTACGTCCCTGGCATCAGTGTAGTAAGACGAGCAACCATGTCTAGTTCAAAATCTGTAGCTTTCCCTTAAGAAAGACTTCAGGTCTAAACAGGGACAGGGTTTAATTTAAATTAAACGGCATTCATCAATGAATGCCGTTCTTTTATTGTTGATTGTGCAGCGATTGAGATCGCTTTCTTCTCTAGAAAACAAAGAGCAAACCTGCTTTTTCCTACCTTTGAATTGGGCGAATATACCTGGCATTGGCACGTACCAGACAAACCTGATCGTTGGCACCAATGCTAACTTTGAGCCAGGGTTTATTTTCAGTGTCAGCAATGGTTGCAAAGCCAGCCGGGGTAGTATTTGCGGTTAGCGGAGTGTTGCGCTTGAATCGTCGTACAACTCGCCATTGGTTAATCGTTGCCAGCGGCAGTTTGGCTGTTGGGCTGTACCAATCCGTAGGAGTGGTTGAGAACCAGCGGCAGTTCAACCCGTTGGCATCGGCATCGACAACCAGCCAGTTTTGATGACTGGTGCGGCCAGAGTAGTCGCCGTCGCGATCGGGTTTGGGAAAGTCTGCGGCCAAAAGCGAGGGAGTAGAGTGGGGGCGATCGGGTTTGGGAAAGTCTGCGGCTAAAAAGGGAGTCGTAGAAGATAGGGAAAGTGCAAGTGCGACTGAGGATGTTCGGAGCATGGATACGAGTTCTTTAGGTGGAGATTGAAGTGAACTTTTGCAAATACATCATGCTGTGGAAAATCTGGACTGTAGACTGGATTAGTTGAAGCAGCTACCTGGCTTGCAAAGGTTGATTTCTGTCAATAGAATGCCTTGGCATTGGGATGTCCTAATTTGTGAGAGGAGGCGATCGATGGATCGAATCAAGGCTCAAGCGGATACGCTCTGGAAAATCTTGTCTGAACCAAAGACCTATGCAACGTATAAAGATGCTGTTCTGATAACGTGGATCATCTTGGTAGAGGCAGCATTGCTGGTTTGGCTGGTGATTTGCCTGGGTTTGGTTGTGTTTGAATGGTTTTGGAATAGTTCAATTGTGGCCGGTCGCAACTTTCGAGACTGGTTTAATAACCGCATTGAAGGGCCCAGTGATCAAATTGCTTCTGAAACCGGCAGAGCGCTGTTGTCCGCGAGTAAGAATGGATTGGATTTCACCATCGCAGCCGCTAAGAGTCAGTTAGGAATGCCGGTTGAGGAGAAAAAAGAAGCTAAGTAACTTTGTAATGCACTGACAGTACAATCGCCCCGGTTTGCAATTAATCTTCGCAGCAGACATCGCTGAAGAGGGGTGGAAGAGTAGAGGAGTAGAAAGAAAATGCACAGTCAGCGACAACGGGATCATTCCCCACTCCTTCGACCAAGCCAGGGTGCCATTGGCGGCTTAATTGCGGAGTTGGCCATCTTGATTAGCGATTCTTTGTCGCCCCGGCGGATGGCAACTGAATAGCGAACGCCAGCTTCGTCCCAGGTGATTTTTGCGTCAGTATAGTCATCGGCAAGAATCCAGGGGATGAAGTAACCTTTCAGGTTTCTTGCTAAGGTAACGGGCCCCATGACATCGGGCGATCGCCGCTCCTCTGTAATCAGCGAATTATTGATAAACCTGGCGGCTTGCCGATAGTCCTTTTCCAGGGAAATAGCGGAGGCTGACAATTTGCTGGCGGTAATCGTACCCACTCGACAGAAATGCTCTCCCACGCACTCCGGATCGGTTCCTAAGATGATTGCGTAATTGTTTGCAGACACAGAGGTCAGGTTGGCGGATGGCATTTGGGGGGAGCCATTTTCAGGGATGTAGGTCGGCAATCGGACCGGAATTTTGGTGCGCTGATAGAGCTTGGGAAGAATGGCTTGAAAAATGGTTTTAGCAGTCGTGGAAACCGGTTTAGAGTTTGTAGGACGCCCAGATAAATTCGATGGTTGCTGAGCTTGCACACCACACAGCTTGTCGGCAAATGCCAGCCTGTCAAACTGCTGAGAGTAAAACTGAAATGCCTGCTCCTGCTGAAGTTTGGTCTTTCTAACCGGAAACCGCTTTTTAGTCGCTTGAGCCGCCGCGACGGAAAGATCAACACCTCGAATTGCACATTTGTCCTTGAGTTTCGCTTTTGCCTTTTGAAAATGACGAATGGCGCTATCGTAGTCACCTTGACGCAGAATTTTTGAAATTTGACTTTGTTGTGCAGGAGGTTGAGTCCGGCGATCGCTCCGACTTGGGTTTGCTGCAAGGGCGATCGGGATAAGACCGAGACTGAAGACAGCGGCGATCGCAGCAATACTCAGTGACGTTTCAGCAACTCGTCTAGTCAAAAGCATAAGATCAGGCAAACTTGGGACGATCAGCGACCAACATCATAAGCCAATCTGCCCACTATTGACCCCGCCCCTACGTCACCGGAAAATTTACAGCAAGCATTTTATTGGCTCACTCGCGGCAGAATAGTAGTACAACACCTTGCATCTCACTCAACCTATGCTGCGGAAGCCGAAAAAGCGCTGGACCCCTGAACTGTGGGCAAGCTGGAAGCCGTTTGGAATTGGGGAGCAGTATCCCAACAACTTCTGGGAAGTGTTTCGAGCCATGTGGCAGAGCCGAGACCAGTTGCCCTATGCGTGGCGGATTTTGAATGAGGGCGTCTGCGATGGGTGTGCGCTGGGCACGTCGGGGATGAAGGATTGGACCCAAGATGGGATTCACGTTTGCAATGTGCGGTTGCGACTGCTGCAAATGAACACCATGCCAGCGATGGATTGGCATCTGTTGGAAGATGTGGTGCAATTGCAGACCAAGTCGGGGGCAGAGCTGCGCGAGTTGGGGCGATTGCCCTACCCAATGGTGCGCAGGCGAGGCGAGTCAGGCTTTCGTCGGCTAAGCTGGGATGCGGCGATCGCGCTGATTAGCGATCGCATTCAGGCAACCACGCCCGATCGCCTGGGTGTCTACGTCACCAGTCGCGGCACGGTGAATGAAACCTACTACGCGATTCAGAAAGCGGTGCGGGCGATGGGCACCAATTCAGTGGATAATGCTGCCCGAATTTGCCATTCCCCCAGCACGGCAGCGCTTAAATCCAGCATTGGGGCAGGCGCGACTACCTGTTCTTACAAAGACTGGATCGGCACGGATTTGCTGGTGTTCATTGGCTCTAACGTGGCCAACAATCAACCCGTGACGGTGAAGTACCTGCACGAGGCCAAGAAAGCCGATACCCAGATTGTCGTGATCAACAACTGCCGGGAACCGGGAATGGAGCGGTATTGGGTGCCCTCGCTGGTCGAAAGCGCGCTGTTTGGCACCAAGTTCTGCGATCGCTTTTTCCTGGTCAATGTCGGCGGTGACATCGCCTTCCTGAACGGCACGATCAAGCATCTGATTGAGAACGGCTGGTGCGATCGGGGTTTTATCACGCCCTACACAGCGGGCTTCAATGACCTCAAAGAGGCGTTGCAATCCCAATCCTGGGAAACCCTGGAGCGATTCTCCGGCTCATCTCGTGAGGAGATGCTTGCCTTTGCCCAGATGATTCGAGATGCCGAGAAAGCCGTATTCGTCTGGAGCATGGGCATTACCCAGCACGAATGTGGCGAGGACAACGTGCGGGCCATCATCAACCTTGCCCTGACCAAAGGCTTTGTGGGACGAGAGGGCTGTGGGCTGATGCCAATTCGGGGACACTCCGGCGTCCAGGGTGGCGCTGAAATGGGTTGCTACGCGACCGCATTTCCCGGCGGCAAACCGATCACACCTGAAAATGCCGCCCAACTCAGTGACCAATGGGGCTTTACAGTTCCGGCAACGCAAGGACTGATTGCGCCGGAAATGATTGACGCGGCTCACGCAGGCAAGCTGGATGTTCTGATCTCCGTTGGTGGCAACTTTCTAGAAGTGCTACCCGATCCCGACTACGTGGATGAAGCCCTGGAACGCATCCCGCTACGAGTCCACATGGACATTGTGTGCTCCAAGCAAATGTTCACCGAACCCGCCGATACCGTCGTCCTTTTACCCGCCACGACCCGCTACGAAATTCCTGGTGGCGTTACCGAAACCAGCACCGAACGGCGAATCATTTTCAGCCCAGAGATTCTCGGACCCAGAATTGGCGAAGCCCGTCCAGAGTGGGAGGTGTTTATGGAATTGGCGAGACGGGTGCGTGCGGATTGGTAGGGCAGGAGTCAGGGGGTGGGGGAGCAATTCAAAATTCAAAATTCAAAATTCAAAATTCAAAGCCCCTCACCTTTGCAAATACTGCTGCTATTCGTGCAGAAATTGCCCAGGTTGTGCCGTTCTATGCTGGAATTCAGCACTTGCAAGAGGCGGGTGACCAGTTCCAATATGGCGGTGCCCATCTTTGTTTTGGTTGGAATTTTCCGACAGAGGATGGCAAAGCGCATTTTGTGTCGTTGCAACCACCGCAGCGAGAGGTGCCGGAGGGCTATTTTCTAGTTACGACTCGGCGCGGCAAGCAGTTCAATAGCATGGTGCAGGAGCGCAAGGATGCGATTACGGGGGCAGTCCGGGACGCCGTGCTGATCAGTCACGAGGATGCCGTGCGACTGGGTTTGCAGGCAGGCGATCGCGTTTGCCTCAAAAACAACCACGGTAAATATCAGGGGCGCATCTTCCTGGCACTCGTCAAACCCGGCAACCTGCAAGTGTATTGGCCAGAAGCGAATGGGTTATTGGACAGAACCCGGCGATCGCCCATCGGCGGTGTACCGGACTACAACACTCTGGTAACCTTGGAAAAACTCCAATAATTCCCCCCACCCCTCGTAGAGACGCGATTAATCGCGTCTCTACCTCCCCA
>JAAUSG010000265.1 GCA_012034055.1 Leptolyngbyaceae cyanobacterium RU_5_1
TTGTCTGGTTGCTGTATCGCCGGAGGGGTTAAATGTGAGTGAACTGTTTGATAAGTCAAAGATCTAGATCCCCCCTAAATCCCCCCTTCAAAAGGGGGGACTTTTAAGAGTTTGGTTCGGTTCCCCTCCTTTTTTAGAAGGGTAGGGTAGGGAGCAAGCCCTGAAATATATTTCAGCCTCTTTCAAGAGGAGTCGTTCCAAGTAGATTTCATATGAGTTCTTTAGAAAGCCAATTTTTAACTGGCGGCTACAATCATAAAGTCATCGTCAATGACATTAGTTTTGCACTGCAACCCGGCGAGTGGTTGAGCATTCTGGGCGCAAATGGATCGGGAAAATCAACTTTGCTGCGCTTGCTGAGTCGGATTCTGGCACCCCAGCAGGGAACAGTTTTTCTGGATGGGAAAGCGATTCACACCCAATCGCCTCAGCAGGTAGCCCAAACTTTGGCATTGTTACCGCAACAGCAAACGATTCCAGCGGGACTCACGGTACATCAACTGGTCAGCTTGGGACGATCGCCCCATCAACCCTGGTGGCAGTGGGAACTGAATGCCACGGATCGCCAACAGGTGAACGCGGCGTTGGAATCCACCAGCATGATGCCGTTTAGCGATTTGCCCGTTGAGCAACTATCCGGTGGCGAACGGCAGCGGGCATTTCTGGCGCTGGCATTGGCGCAGAACCCCAAAGTATTGCTGCTGGATGAACCAACCACGTATTTGGATTTGCGCTACCAGTTGGAATTGTTGGAATTGCTGAAGCGATTGAATCAACAGCAGGGATTAGCGATCATCACCGTGCTGCACGATGTCAACTTGGCAGCTCGATTTAGCGATCGCCTCGCCCTGCTCAAACGCGGTAAGCTTTATCATCTCGGCTCTCCGGCAACCGCCCTGACGCCTGAGAATTTAGCGGTAATCTTTGGCATTCATGCCACCATTCTCCATACTCCAGTTGGAATTCAAATTTGCCCGTTGAAAGCAGACGGTAGTGAATGAGTGGATGGGTGAAGGGGTGAAGGGGTGAAGGGGTGGATGAATCTCAATTCACTCGCTCACTTCCCTTACCCTCAAAGTTGATGGAACCCCAATACTTCTCGGTTAGTGTTGTCAGTCTAGAGATCCCCCCAACCCCCCTTGCTAAGGGGGGCTTTCAAACCAAGACTGGGTAGGAGTTCCCCCCTTATTAAGGGGAGCTAGGGGGGATCAGTACAGAGCCTTGAGGTCCTTAACCGAGAGGTATTGGATGGAACCCAGTAAAAGGGTTGGAGAAATATTCGATCATTAATGAGAATATATAGCATTTGCTGTACAATGAATTTCAGCCTGCACGATCAAATGGAACCGACCTGATTTCTCTAATCGGGATTGACTTGGAATTGAATCTATTAACCCGGCACTGTTTGTTCCTACCTATTTTGGAAGTCTACAAAGATTGCGCAGGGTGCGTTAGGTATTGCCGTAACGCACCGCTAGTCTTGAATTTGGTGCGTTACGCTTTGGCTAACGCACCCTACGGGTTAATGCTAGATCTTTCGTTGCCGAATCTACCGCTGGATTGTGCATCAGAAAAATAATTGTTAGTTGATGTTTGACCTGCCTGGATGTGCAGGTACTGATTTTTATCGTCATTTTTGCGAGGAGTTACTGTGAGTCATTTGCATTTATTTGGGCGTTTACTGATCATCACCAGTCTTTCACTAATCAGCAGTTTTCCAGCGATCGCGGATGCCCAATCAGCGCCTACTCGCAGTATCAACGACGACCAAATTTCCTCACACACGACGATGGAAGAGGCAGCGTTAGACAAACCCTCTAGCTCCACTGCCTCTTCTTTTCCTAATATCAACATTCCCCGTTTACACGACATGGCGCGACCCTGCACGAGCGCACGATGTCTGGTGCAAGCTCCATCGACGCTACCTGAACCAGCAAGCCCATCGCCTTTGCCAACTGATTCTTCACAAGCAACTGAAGAAGAGGAAGAAGAAATCACGGTGACTGGAACCCGAACGCCACGCCCAGTGCGGCTTTCTCCAGCCAACATTTCGGTCATTGAAACCCAGGACATCCAGAAATTTCTCTTCCTCGACCTGCGCGATTTGCTCAAGTATGAACCCAACGTCACCGTTGGCAACAACCGTCGGTATGGGCTGCAAGACATTTCCATTCGCGGCATTGGTGGCAACCGCGTGCTGATTTTGGTGGATGGTATTCGCGTTCCGCCACAGTTTACGTTTGGTACGCCTTCCTTGGGGCGTGATTATGTCGATATCAGTAGCTTGCAGCGGGTGGAAGTGATTCGCGGCCCGGCTTCGGCACTCTATGGCAGTGATGCACTGGGGGGTGTGGTCTACTTCAAAACGCTGACTCCTGCGGAAATCTTGCAGCAGTTCGATCGCCAGGATGCCCTCACCTCTGCATCCACTCAATACGATACCAACGATCGCACCTGGGTAAATGCAGTTTCCACAGCGTTTCGGGTTGGTGCGTTTGAGGCGTTGCTGGGCTATACCCGTCGCGATGGCAACGAAGCCAGAGTGCCCAAAGACAATGAATTTGTGGATCCGCGAACCACCGGAAGTAATAACTATTTCGTCAACTTGACCTATAACTTGAGTGAGACGAGTAAACTCTCATTCATTACAGAAATTTTCCGTAAAGAGGATGATTTTGAAATCGCCAAAATCACCGTTGCAGACCTGGTTGGCCCAATGGGATTTCGCGGACAAGGTGAATCCTTAGAAACCAAAACCAGGCGCGATCGCTTCAGCTTGATCTACTCCTATAGCAATCCGCAAAGTACCGGATTTCTCAGTGCCGCCCGGATTCATGCCTATTACCAAAACGCTCAGATTGAGGAAGACCGCAGGCAAGATTTTGTCCGCACAGGAACCGGGAGCGATCGTCGCCGCCTGCGCAACCTTAGCAATCAGTACACTGATCAGGTGATTGGTGGTGAGGTGCAGTTGCAAAGTAATTTTCGCTTCAGTGACACCATCCTCAACAAGCTCACCTACGGAATTGAGGTATCTTCCACCTTCAACGAGCGCACCCGTGATGGGATTGAAGATCGCTTCAACGCCCTTGGCCGTTTGATTACAACCACAAACCTGATTGGTGCAGACAACTTTCCAGTTAAAGACTTTCCTGACTCCCGCACCACTCGTTTAGGCGTTTACTTACAAGATGAAATTGAATTTGCTAACACCTTGATTCTGATTCCTGGAGTTCGGTTTGATGCCTATCAGCTTAAAACCAATCCCGACGACATCTACGCCCGTAATGTAGGTGCAGTGGCGGCTGACCTGGATGCAACGGCCGTATCTCCCACTATTGGATTGGTCTGGCAAGTCACGCCTGAGTTTGCGGTTACTGGACGCTATGCACGCGGGTTTCGGGCACCCCTATTCAGTGAAATTAATGCAGGCTTTACCAATCTCACCAATCCCTTTTTCAGCTACAAAACACTTTCCAATCCAGACCTCAAACCTGAAACCAGCGATACGTTTGAAGTCGGCTTGCGCGGTGGATTTCGCCAGTTCAACGTCAACCTGACCGGGTTCTACAACAAGTACGATAACTTCATCGAAACCTTTGCGCCTGTGGGCATTGATTTCACGATCGTTCCCGGTCGTCCGGTAAACCTGTTCCAGTCGCGCAACATTGGTAAAGCGCGAACCTATGGCGTTGAGTTTGGTGGAGAATATCGCTTCAGCCCTGAAAATTATGGGTTCAGCATCTTAACCGCGATCGGCTATACTATTGGCGATGATTTGACCACCAATCAACCGTTGGAATCGGTTGATCCCTTCAAAGCCGTTGTCGGTCTACGCTACAGGGCTCCAGAGGATAAATGGGGAGCCGAATTAGCCGCAACCTTTGTCGGCAGTCCCCGGTTACGCGATAATCATCCACCCGGTTCCTATGAACCAAAGGGTTATACCACAGTAGATCTGTTTGCCTACTACAAATTCACGCCGCTGATTACGCTGAATGTGGGTTTGTATAATCTGTTCAACACCCAGTTCTTTCAGTATTCTGATGTGCGATCGCTGCTCGACTCCCCCGAACCTCGTGACATTGGTCGCTTCGCCTCACCCGGCTTAGGCTTGCGAATTGGGTTAACCTGGAGATTTTGATACCGATTTTGGATTTTAGATTGACGATTTTAGATTGAGAAATGTCTGTATTGTAGTGCTTTCAGCCTTACTGTTTGTACAGACAAAAGTCGAAATGGTATGAGGAGGATAATCGGTAGATGCTGTGTGATGTTTCAATTCCGATCCTGCCCGCGCTTGATTTGCAGGACACAATCGAGTTCTATGTCAGGCTGGGGTTTCAAAATGACACGGATCCCGCTCATCGTGAGTACTACGCCATTTTGCGTCGAGGTGAGATTGAGCTACATTTTTTCCCAATGCCTGAACTCATTCCAGCAGAATCTTACGCAGGTTGTTATCTGCGCGTTAGCAATGTAAATGAACTCTTTCAAGAATTTGCTGCCCAATCCCTTCCTAAGTCAGGAATTCCTCGGTTGGGATGTCTGGAAAATAAATCCTGGGGGATGCGCGAATTTGCGATTGTTGATTCCAGCGGAAATCTACTTAGAATCGGTCAAATCATCCATGAATAACTTGAAAATAACCTTTGTTTGGTGCCTTTGCGTCCTGATTGCCTCCTGTAGCTCACTTCAAATTCAACCGCCAGCCACCAGCAACGCATCCACATCGACTCAAACCACTCCCGTAACAAATGCTAACCGAGTGGTTGCGCTGACCCCACTCACCGCTGACATCGTTCATCGGCTGGATAAAACCAAGCTCGTGGGTATGTCCGGCAGTCGCTTGCTGAATGAAAATCCAGAGTTCTCTGGGATAGCACGGGTGAGTGAGGGGCGATCGCAGCCCAATCTAGAAAAAATTGTGGCACTCAAACCCGATCTGGTGATTGGCGCGATCGGCTTTCATGATCCGGTGTTGGAGAAACTGAAATCATTGGGCGTTGCGACCATTGCCACCCAGTTAGATAGCTGGCAGTCCCTAGAAGCCCTGACCCAGCAGCTTGCGGAGAGGCTCCAAACTGACCCAGTTCCGTTGCTCAAAACTTACCAGAATTTGTTACCAGCGCAAGCCTCTGAGTCAGTATCCACTCTGGTTTTAGCCAGCCGCCAGCCGCTCTTGACTCCAAACAAAACCAGTTGGGCAGGGGACTTGATTAGTAAATTTGGCGCAGCGAATTTGGTTGCCGATTTGCAAGGACAAAGCCCGATGAAAGGGTATGTAACACTGTCGCCCGAAAAAGTTTTGCAAGCCAATCCAGAGGTGTTGATTTTAGTAGATGTTGAAGGTGGCGATGTGAATCAATTCAAGTCAGAACCATTTTGGAAAGACTTGAAGGCGGTGAAAAATAATCGCGTTTACATCCTGGATTACTATGGATTTGTCAACGCCGGAAGTATCGATGCGATCGCCAAAGCCTGCTCCCAGCTGAAACAAATTTATGTGACTCAATGACTCATTTGAGTGCCGAAGAACAAGAGCGCCAGCAGCAGTCGCGATCGCTCAGATTTTGGCGATCGCCTTTGTTCCGTTTGCTTTGCCTTTTCCCTTACGGCGATGCCACCACATGACGGAGCCAGTGACCAGCAACAGCAACGGCGCTAGACCGACGAAGACATAGAGAATGCGGGTAGGCAAACCACCAAAGGTGCCTAGGTGAACGGGATCAAACTGGTGCAAAATCGCTTCAGTACGGGAGGGTTTTGTGCCATCCTGAAGCCGAATCACGTCACCTGTGAACTGAGAACGAAAAAATCAGGTAGAAGCCTGTACTATGATGGACTCATGCGTGATTGTCGTGAGGTGATTGTGAGTCAGATTTCTAAGTTTGAGCAGACCTTGAGTGAGATAGATACGCTATCGCTGGAGGAGCAGGAATCACTGATTCAAATTGTGCAGCGGCGTTTGGCGGAGCGGCGACGGGCAGAAATTGCTGCCAATATTGCCCAGGCAAAGGCAGAGTATGCAGCAGGAAGGGTATTTCGGGGCAACGCTGAGCAGGTCATCGCTGAACTGCGGAAATGAAAACACTTGTTTTTGCAGCTTCATTTAAGCGGGCGCATAAGCGATGATCGCTATTTGTGGATGGATGTAGGATGGGATGGCGATCGCTAATCTTTGGCTTTGTCCGCCAGAAAGATTCGCGCCAAATTCTCCTAAAACAGTTTGATACTTGTCCGGCAGTTTACTAATAAACTCGTCAGCACCAGCAATCTGGCAAGCTCGAACAATTTGTTCAAAACTGACGTGGGGATAGCTGAAGCGGAAGTTGTCAATAATCGAGCGACTCCAGAAGTGAGGTTCTTGCGGCACTAGTACCACCTGCTGCCGCAAACATTCTAAAGATAGGTCTTGCTGGTTGTACAACCCATAGCGAATATTGCCGGACTGGGGAGAATATAAGCCAGCAATTAGTTTGGCAAGGGTACTTTTGCCACAGCCAGATTTACCAATCAATGCTGTTACTTGAGTGCCTCTGATGGTGAGGAAAAAATCTTCCAGCAGGTCAACTCTACCAGCGTGGTGGAAGTTGAGGTGAGTGCAGGTAATATCTGCATCGCCCGGAATTTCTGCCTCTGGTTTTTTGCCGTCGTTAGCGTCTTCTAGGGTAGCATCAATTACTTCTGTGAGGCGTTGGATGACAACTTGGACAGTAATGAACTCATCAACTAACTCGATGGCTGAACTCAAAAAGCCGAGAAAGTCAGACACCCCCAGCGAAGCTGGTGGCTTGATGAGTGTGAGCGCCCCAAGGGCGGGTAAACCTCGCTAGAGGTGTCTGAATTTAGCTAGAAGCGCCCACTTTGGTCAGACGCTTCCTGCTCGCGAATATAGCGACGCACCACCTCCTCTTCAAATCCAACCGTTGATACCGCATACCCTCGGGCCCAGACGCTCTCTCCTTCAAAATTGCGTTGCTTGCCTCGAAACTGACGAGCAATCGCAATCGCACTTTTGCCTTTGAGAAAGCCAATCACAGACGCAACCGAATGTCTGGGCGGAATCTCAATGCACATATGGACATGATCCGGCAGCAAATGCCCTTCCACAATCCGACACTCCTTTTGTCGTGCCAGTTCATGAAATA
>JAAUSG010000266.1 GCA_012034055.1 Leptolyngbyaceae cyanobacterium RU_5_1
GTGTAACCGGGGGTGGGCTGGGGGGCTGGGTTGGCGATCGCGGCTGGAGTGGTGGATCGTATCGTCCAGATGTTTGTTGAGGCGTAAACCCCTGGGACGAATCATTCAGGGCTGCCTAGAACCTCCCAGGGACTGATTGATAGCGCTGGCTGGGTGTGGACAACAACATTCGATCCAACACCTCGGCAAGGGGGCTACCCACCTGGGGAGCATGATTCCGCCATCGCCAGAGGTTGCTGTAGGAATCAAACAGGTCATTGGGTTGTTTACCCGTCAGTAGGATGATACAGGTGACTGCCAAGGCATACAGATCACTGGATGGGTAAACTTCTCCACCTACTATTTGCTCTGGCGGCGCAAATCCTTCTGAGTAGATGCCCGTCGATCGCGTTCCCCCTTTGGTTGCCTGACGAACGGCTCCAAAATCGAGCAGGAAGATGCTGCCGTTGCGATGGCGCATGATGTTGGAAAGCTTAATATCTCGATGGATGGAACCATTTTCGTGAACAAACTGGAGAATTTCGAGCGTTTCATGCAGGATCTGCAGGACATCCGCCGCTGGCAATGAACCTCGTTGGGCGAGTTCTTCGTCCATTGTCTGCCCGTCGATGAATTCTTGAACCAGGTAGAAAAACCTGTCTTGTTTTGCAGCCGATCCACCCGGAACCGTCAACTCAAAAAAAGCGAACAAGTCAGGAATTTGCGGATGAACGTTGCCGAGTTCCTCGAGAGCCTGCGCCTCTCGCTCAAAGAGTTCCTGAGCAATCTGTAACTGTTTTGGACTGAGGTTGTTGGAGGGTTGAAATTGTTTGACGACACATCGACGCAGGGTGGGTGTGTAGCGATCGCGGGCCAAAAATGCGGCTCCAAAGCCCCCCTGCCCCAGCAACTTCAGCGGTACATAACGCCCAGCCAAAATTAAAGGCATCCCGCAGCTTGTGCAGTATTTTTGCCCAACCGTTTTCAGCGTTGCCGGATCATCCAGATCAGTAAATGGATTCACAGGTCTCGGACAACCTGGACGGGTGCAATAGAGATCCATGACTATGAGTCCACATCTGGCGCGACAAGCGACTTGTGATCCAGGCTGGAGGGGGCAGATTGCACGAAGTCAACGGAACCCGTTGTATACCGTTGCAGCTCAGCCGTGTAGGAGGCAAATTTGGGCAGAATTTCCTTACAAAAGGCTTCTGCTGCCTTAGAACGATAGCGATTCGGATTGATAATCACCGACAGCATTCGTTTGACTACCACATCCTCGATTTTGGCTCGATGCAAAACCCCCATTTGCAGTTCCTTCTCGATCGCAGAGATGGAAACGAACGCCGCCCCTAATCCAGACTGTACCGCATTCTTGATCGCCTCAATCGAATTGAGTTCCATCTCAATCTTGAGGCGGCGGGTCTCAATGCCACAGCGCGTCAAAACCTGGTCAATTACCTTACGAATAGTGGATTGGGAATCTAAGGCAATAAACTGGAGCTTGTAGAGATCATCCTTTTGCACAATATCTCCCTTGGCAAACGGGTGAACCACCGGCAGAATCAGGGCTAATTCATCTTCAGCATAGGGAATCACTTCCAGGGAATCTTGCAGCTCAGGGGAAAGCTCTCCACCGATAATGGCTAAATCGATTTGCCCATTTGCGACGCTCCAGGAGGTGCGACGGGTTGAGTGGACATGCAGTTGCACGGCAACATCCGGGTATTTTTGCCGAAACATGCCAATCATCCGAGGGAGCAGGTAGGTTCCAGTGGTTTGGCTGGCTCCAATAATCAGGGTACCGCCTTGCAGGTTCTGCAAATCTTCGAGGGCACGGCAGGTTTCCTGGCAGAGGGTAAGAATTTTCTCCCCGTAGCTCAATAGCAAATGTCCAGCTTCGGTGAGTTGGGCCCGTCTGCCACCTCGGTCAAATAACGGGACATCTAACTGGCGTTCTAAGTTCTGTACTTGCAGACTGACAGCGGGTTGAGAGACATACAAGCTGTCAGCAGCACGTTTGAAGCTGCCCTCGGCGGCGATCGCTTTGAGAATCCGGAGTTGATCTAAGGTAAAAGGAAGGTCAGACATAACGGCTAAACCTGAAACATGGAAGGAGCCTGATCGTTAGTAGCCTGTCAAGTAAACCCGCGAATTTGGGTAATTCTAGAGATGAAGGATTTCTGGCTTGTCAAAGGATAAGCAACGAGCGCCACCCATCCTGATCTGCTGCAGATCTGAAGCTTGGAGTTAGATGTCGATAATTTGGCTTCTAAATCCAAAACCGTAGCATAGATAATCTGTGAAATAATTTTTAGAACCTCCAAGGTTAGATTTAAACGCTGAATTGTATCGAAACGTAAAAGAATTTATGAAACAGGAAGTTATTCAGGACTTTCTGAATTTACCAGGAATTGCGGGTGTTGCTCTCATGGATAAGCGCTCCCGACCCTATTTTTGTGGTGTTGATCAGAACTTAAACTTTCAACAAAAAGAAGCATTAGCCCAAGGCATTCTCCAGGTTGTTGAAACCATTCCGGATGGTTTTGAATCCTTTAAATTTCAGTTTGCTGGACACCAAGTTCACATTTACAAGCTTGAACATGGAATTATTCTGTTGGTCTTAACCCGGAATGACTTAGTGTATTCAGACTATCTGCAAACAATTAAAAACTTAAAAGCGGCACTGCGTGAGGATATTGCGAATGCGATCGCCACTTTTCGGCTGATTGCTGGGAACATTACCCTAACTAACACGAGCTATCAGAAACCAGATTCAGTCGATTTCAAAAAACTGAGTCAGGAAAGCACACCCTCGTCTAACAACAACTCCACTCCCAGTCACTCCACTCCTCCTAAGTCAATCCCTTCCACTCCCCCTGCGGCCGCTCCTCGCCAATCCCTAGCACAGCAGTCACCCCCTTCCACTCCCCCTGCGCCTGCCCCCCGCCAATCTCTAAACCAGCACTCCTTAGCAGCTCGGTCAATCTCCAACTCTGATAGTAGCTCACCTCCTGCAGCACTCAAGCGATCGACTGCTCAAACTGGGCAAACCAACCTCAATGAACTGATTGCCGCCTTAAACCACCTCAGCAAATTCACAACCCAGTATTTAGGAACGCCTGTGATTGTCAACTACTGGAAGTCCACCCGTCCAAACCACAACTGGTTAAACAACTTCCAGGTAGACCGCTCCGCCCAACTCAGCTTTACCGATGCGACTCCTCTGCAACTGCAACAACCCATCACGGCTCAAGAGCGACTCTGGATTCGAGAGTGGGTGGCTGCCTTTATCAAGCGCTGTTCCCATGCCATCCGAGACTTCTCCACCGTTCTGCAACAACATGGACTGAGCGATGAACAGAAGTTTCTGCTGTTAGGACTGGACAAGGTTTAATTTCTAAAGGAGTCCTCATAAATGGTTAAAATCGTCCGGCTTGAACCGATCGCTCAAGAAACGGCAATTGAAACGAATGGAAATTTGCTGTCCATTTTGATTAAGAAAGATCTGGATGTTCTGAAAGAATGCGGCGGACGTGGCATGTGTGCGACCTGTCATGTGTATGTGAAAAAGGTATGGATGCACTATCTTCCATGAATCGGCGAGAACAGCGGACTCTGGAGGTAATTACCACCTGTCAACCCAATTCTCGTTTAGCCTGTCAAGCACGAGTGCTAAAAAACGGGGTGATTGTTGAGCTACCGCCGGGAATGTATATCAATTCCATCCGAGATGTTGAGGCTCTGATCGGTCGCCGTGCTGAGCAGGACTTGCTCCACCCCATTACTGGACAGGTGCTGGTGGAGGCTGGCAAGCTAGTGACCCGATCGAGGCTGAAGCAGATTCGAGACACAACTAGCTTCAACGTTGCAGAGTATTTCTCTCACACTACCGATGTTTAATGCCTACCACGACTCTCAAGGACTTGTAGAAAAGATTTAATAGTAGAAGTAGGCAGGTTATCTGTTTGGGAATATCCATAAGCCCTCAGCCTAAGAAAACTCAGCCTAAGCAAAGAGGACTTTGATGCTCAGTCAGCTTCGCAAGTTAAGCTATGAAACGGATGGTCGGTATGCAACGGATGAGGAGTTGGCGTTTGTAGACGACTATGCGCGATCGTTCTATTTGAGAGTTCAGACCTATCAACGATTGCAGGCTGTAGAAGCAGTTATTGTACGGCAGGTGCAGGCAAAGCTGCGATCGCTCAATCCCACCCTGTTTCGCAATAGTGATGCGGACTTAGCAGCGAAATGGAAGCGGGACACGATTCGGGTGTTGCGCTATTCGGCGATCGTGATGCTTCTGAATGACCCGAATACGCTGCGTGAACGCCTGCTGTTTTGGTTCCGAACGGTGATGAGAGCCTTTGGTGCTGAGCGGAGTTGTAATCTGACGTATGCGGTGATGCAGGAAGTGGTCAAACAACATCTGACACCCACTCAAGCCCAAATATTCTGCCCCATCCTGGAGCTGAACCGTCAAATATTGGGTAGCCTTTAGGGTTGCATATGTTTGAGGAGCTGGTTGCCGCGCTAGACATTCAGAAATCGACGCTGATTTTCACGAACACGCGCTTTCAGTCAGAACGCTGGTATCAGGCAATTCTGTTCGCAATGCCCGATCATGCTGACAAAATTGCGCTGCACCACGGTTCCATTGAGGTGAAGCAGCGGGAGGCGATCGAAGCGGGGCTGAAAGCCGGTGAGATCAAATGGGTCGTCTGCACCTCTTCGCTGGATTTGGGCGTGGATTTTCAACCCGTTGAGCGGGTGGTGCAGATTGGTAGCGCTAAAAATCTGGCCCGACTGTTGCAACGGGCAGGCCGGTCTGCTCACATTCCCCAAGGCACCTCAGAAGTCTTCTTTTTGCCCACCAATGCCCTGGAATTGCTGGAAATCTCGGCGTTTCGGAATGGGTTAGAGGCAGGGGCGATCGAGTCTAGACATCCGCTCAACAAGCCCCACGACGTGTTGGTTCAACATCTAATCACGCTGTCCTGTGGAGATGGATTTGCACCCGAAGAGACACTCAATGAGATTCGGAAAACAGTTTCCTATTCCGATGTAACCGATCAAGAATTCGATTGGATTTTAGAATTTATCACCCAGGGCGGCAAATGTTTAAATGCTTACCCACGCTACAAAAAGGTGATTGAGACAAATGGCATTTACAAGGTAGCTGATCAGCAGATTATCCGTATGCATCGCATGAACATTGGCACCATCACCTCGAATCAAGCCGTGCAGATCCGATACCTGAATCAAAGCATGATTGGAACTGTTGAAGAAAGTTTTGCATCCAAACTCCAATCGGGAGATGTTTTCTTTTTTGCTGGCAAGCAACTGGAATTTTTCATGATCAAAGACATGGTTGTCTATGTAAAAGCAGCCAGGCAGAAGTCAACGGTGACTCCCACCTGGGCGGGTGGAAACCTGGCAATTTCAGACTCTTTAAGTACTCATTTGCGCAACGAAATCGAGACAACAAAAAATCATTCCAGACTTAATCGTGAACTCAACTGCATTCGTCCGATTCTATCTGCTCAAGAACGGATTTCTCATCTGCCAGCGTTGAACGAACTCTTGATCGAAAGCTGCAAAACCCGTGAAGGTCAGCATTTGTATGTTTTCCCATTTGAAGGACGCTTTGTTCACGAAGGCTTAGGGTTTTTGTGGGGATATCGTTTTGCCAGACAGAAGACTGCAACATTCACGATTTCTGTGAATGACTATGGACTTGAAATCCTGGCTCCCAAAGATTACCCGTTTAAAGAGTTGTTCTCTGAGCAGTTTTTCGACCTGGAATTGCTGTACGACGATATCAAAGCCAGCTTGAATATTTCTGAGTTAACTGGGCGTAAGTTTCGTGGAATTGCGCAAGTTGCGGGTCTTGTGTTCAAAGGGTATCCGTCGGCGAAGAAAACATCCAGTCAGCTTCAAATCAGCTCATCTCTCATTTATGAGGTGTTTTCAAAGTATGAGCCGGATAATCTGTTGCTGAAACAAGCAGAACAGGAAGTTTTGGCTGATCAGCTCGAAGTACACCGCTTGTCCAAAACCCTCGATCGCCTGCGCCAATTAACCATCATTGGAAACAAACTAGACGCCCCTCACCCTTTGCCTTTCCACTCCTGGTTGAACGCTTGAATTCGCGGATGTCGAACGAAAGCTTGCTAGAACGGATCGATCGCATGAAACAACAATGGGAAAAAAAGTGATATGAACCTTGTTCACGTCCCGACCTGGAATTCACTTCATCATTCCACCTCTGCATCAACGTCCTCGAGTGTTTCAGTTGTCTGTCGTTCTTGATTTAAGCGATTGAGGAGGGAGAGAATGCGATCGCCGCGCTCCAGGGAATTATCTTCTAAGAACACCACTTCGGGTGTGCGGCGCAGGCGAATGCGTCGTCCCAGTTCACTCCGGACAAAGCCAGTTGCTGCTTTTAGCCCTGCCATCGTCTCAGTTTTTGCGGCTTGATTGCCATAGATGCTGACAAAAATCTTGGCGTGCTGTAAATCGCCTGAAACATTTACGTCTGTGACACTAACCATTCCAGCTCCAACCCGGTCATCTTTGATGTCTTGAAGCAGCATCTGGCTCACTTCCCGCTTAATTAACTCGGCAACGCGGGCAACCCGACGATCGGTAGCCATCTTACTGAAGCCCCAACATCGCACGTAGGGTAAAACTGACGAATGCTAAACCCCCCAAACACGCACCAATTAGAGCGATCGCGGTCACTGGGTTCTTCAGTAACGGCAACAACGGTTTAACCGCATTCAGAAATACCCCCAGAATCGCCCCTGCGACAAAGATTGGGTACTTAGAAATCGTATTCCAAAAGTTTTGCATAAAATAATTCGCCAAATGGTTTTGAAACGGTTATGTCTGCTCAATTTTTACCTTCTTAAATTCTAGGATAAGCCATTAGGGATGAACGAAATTTGGAATGGGGAGTGGGGAGTGGGTAAGCGGTAATGGGTAAGCGGACATTTAACCCAATACTTCTCGGTTAGTGTTGTCAGTCTAGAGATCCCCCAATTCCCCTTAGAGGGTGTTTTAAAAGTCCTACTGTTGGTAGCAAAGCGTGCAGATCCCCCTAAATCCCCCTTAATAAGGGGGACTTTGAGCCGATTTCCCCCCTTATACTAAGAGGGGCTAGGGGGGG
>JAAUSG010000267.1 GCA_012034055.1 Leptolyngbyaceae cyanobacterium RU_5_1
CCCTCCTCCCTCCTCCCTCCTCCTCCTCCCTCCTCCCCTCCTATGTCCCAACCCGCAGCAAAACAAGGCGATCGCGTCACCGCAACAGATATCCACATCGTCATGGTGCCGTCCCCCGGTGGGCCGGTGCCGACGCCGTTGCCCCATCCGTTTATGGGTATCATCGGTGGCAATTTGAGCAGCAACGTCAAGATTATGGGGAAAGCCGCTGCGACGGTGGGCAGTACGGCAGGCAATACGCCAGTGCATATTCCGGCTGCACCGGGAACCAGCTTTCAGAAACCACCCGCGAACAAAGCCACGATTAAGCTGGGCAGTCTGACAGTCAAAATCAACGGGAAGCAGGCGGCCCGCAATGGGGACATCGCTGAGACCTGCAATGATCCTGCCGATGTGCCGGTGGGGCAGGTGATTGCGGTTGGAACGGTCAAGATTGGATAAGGAGGAAGGCAGATGGCAAAGCCGTTTCTAGGACGGGGGGTTGGGTTTCCGATCGCAGTCGATCCAAACAGTCATGAGATCGCCTGGGCTGACTACGAAGAGAGTGTGCGCCAATCGATCTGGATCATCCTGGGGACGGCCAAAGGGGAGCGGGTGATCCGTCCAGACTTTGGCTGTGGCATTTACGATCTGGTGTTTGAGATGAATCTGCCCTCGACAGCGGGGCGAGTGTCGCAAGCGGTGCGGGAGGCGTTGTTGGTGTTTGAACCCCGGATTGATGTGCTGGAAGTGCAAGTCACCGCTGCCTCCGACAGTGAGGGCGAAAAACTATTGATCAGCGTTGATTACCAGGTGCGATCGACCAATAACGTCTTCAACCTGGTCTATCCCTTCTATCTGGAAAGGAGCGTGGGCTAATGCCAACTCAACCCCCGCCGATTGACTCGCGCACTGCTGGCGCGATCGCCCAGCAGGCGGAACTGCTGCTCAAGATTTACACCCAGGAGTTCAACCTGGCGGTGGATCAGGACGATCCGATTCGGCGTGCGCTGGTCGGGATCTTGGCGCGATTTTCCGAACTGGTGATCCAACGCCTGAATCAGGTTCCGGAGAAGAACTTTCTGGCTTTCCTCAACCTGCTGGGAGCCTCCCGCTTGCCTCCCCAATCGGCCCGAGTGCCGCTCACCTTTTTCCTGTCCACTGGCAGTGCGGCGGATGGGATCGTTCCGGCTAGAACGCAAGTCGCCGCTCCTCCTGCCGCAGGCGAAACCGACCCGGTGCTGTTTGAGACCGAACAGGAGCTGATCGTCACGGCAGCAAAATTGGAGTCGGTGTTTGTGCGTCATCCAGAGCTAGACCAGTATGCCGATTACAGTGCGATCGCGGCCGCCACACCCCACCTGGAAGTTCCCGTGTTTCGCGGCGATCGCCCAATTCAGCATGTTTTCTACATCGCCCACGATCGCCTGTTCGGGCATCCAGCCATCAAAGCGCTGCGCTTGGAAATCAGCCTCGAAATCGCGGTTCCGATTAGCCGGATCAATCCGAGAGATCCCCGCACGGTGCGCTGGGACTACTGGGATGGCACCCAATATGCTGCGCTGATTCCCATCCAGGATGGCACCCAGAATTTAACCCAAAGCGGCACGATCATTTTTGGCGATGAAGCGATCGCCCATGATTCACCCCCGCTGCCGGAACTGAAACCCCATTCCGTCCAGGGATTGGAAAAGCGATGGCTGCGTTGCTCCCTAGTGGAACCAGTTCGGAATAGTGATCAACCGACCAGTGGGATGGTGCGGGCCGCTCAACTGCCCAAACTTTCTGACATTCGGATTCAACCGACGTTGAAGCAAACCAATTTGGCGATCGCAGCTGGCTTTACCAATCAACTGCCGATTGAGGATTTGAGCAAAGACTTCTTTCCGTTTGGGCAAACGCCACGCTTGGGAGATGCCCTCTATTTAGGCAATCGAGCAGCCTTTTCTCAAGGCGGTGCCCCGATCACGCTGACGGTTGATTTAACCATGATCGAGCCGCCCACCGGGGTTGCCCGTCCCACCGTGAATGCGCAGTTGACCTGGGAATATTGGAATGGCAAGTCCTGGACTGCTCTGACCGTCCCCGATGTCACCAATGCGTTGTTCAGAACGACCGGGACTGGAAACGTAGTGCAGTTCACCCTGCCTGTGGATACGGCTGCAACCACCGTCAACGGCATTGAGAATTACTGGATTCGAGTCCGGTTGACGGGAGGCGGCTATGGAACCGAGGGTCGCTACACCCCAACCCAGGTGCAGATGGGAAACACCACCATTACCATCCATGTCTTCACCCCGCCCCAGTTCGTTCCGCCGCTGATTAACCGGCTAACGATCGCCTATGCGCTGTCGCCCGTCAGTCCAGCTCCATCAACCAGCGTGCCAGAGCGATCGCGACGTACAACGACGGGAACTATCAGCAGATCACGCCAATGCAGGACAAGCCATTCCCAGCATTTTTCCCCTTCCAACCAACCGCCGCCACACATCCCTCCCTCTATCTCGGCTTCACGCTGCCCCCCAACCGTACCGACTTTCCGAATCGTCCGATCAGTCTATACGCCAGTGTGGTCGCCACGAAATATGGTGACGCCATTCCCCTGGCTCCCCGACGCAAGCGTGAGCGGGGTGAGGGGGACGACCTGGAGCGCGATCGCCTCCAGCTTGAGTGGCAATACTGGAACGGAGAGCGCTGGGCAAAACTGATCGTGGAGGATGGCTCGGAAAACGTCACTCGTCCGGGTGTGATTCAGTTTCTGCCGCCTGCCGATTTCGCCCTCAAACCAGCCCAGGAGGTGGAATTTGGGTTGCCAAATCGCTACTGGCTGAAACTGGAATGGCAGCGAGGCATCTACGCGATCGCGCCCAAACTCCAGGGCTTGCGCTTGAACACCACAATGGCGGTGCAGGCAGAAACCCTGCGCGACGAAGTGCTGGGATCCAGTGATGGCAGTGCCCATCAGCGATTCCGTACCGTTCGCCGTCCAGTTCTGAACGGGCAGCAACTCCAGATTCGCGAACCAGAACTGCTCTCCGCCGAGGAGGTAGCCACGATTCGACAGACCGAGGGAGACGACGCGATCGCGATTACCTATGACGCCGCCAATCGCCCCCAGGTGATTTGGGTGCGCTGGCATGAAGTCCCCGATTTCTACGCCTCTGGTCCGCGCGATCGCCATTACGTGCTGGATCACTTCAGCGGCGAAGTTCAGTTTGGCGATGGCAGCAACGGATTGATTCCGCCAATCGGCACTGGCAACGTGCGTTTAGTCCGCTATCAAACTGGCGGCGGCGCGATCGGCAATCGTCCCGCCGAAACCATTGTCCAACTCAAAACCACCGTTCCCTACGTTGAAAAAGTCACCAACTTAGAAGCCGCGATCGGCGGTGCTGATCCAGAAACCCAAGCATCCTTAATTGAACGCGAACCCCGCAGCCTGCGCCATCGCTTCCGGGCCGTCGCCCTGAGTGATTACGAAGACCTAGCCAAACTGGCCTCCCCCGATGTCGAACGCGCCAAATGTGTCCCTCTGCGGGAGTTGAACCAGCTTACTGTTTCCTTAGAACCCCTATCAGAGGTGTATGGAGCGGTGAGCGTGATCATTGTGCCCCGGTCAACCAGCCCCAAACCCCTACCCAGCCTGGAATTGATCCATCGAGTCCAGGACTACCTGCGATCGCACAGCAGCGCCACCGCCGAAATTGTTGTCGTCGGCCCCCAGTACGTCAGCGTCAGCGTCAGCGCCGAAATCGCCCTCACCGCCCTCGAAGGAGCCAGCAGCGTCGAAAACGCCATTGATCAAAAACTCGCCAGCTTCCTGCACCCCCTCACCGGTGGACTAGACGGCACCGGCTGGTTCTTCGGCCGCGAACCCACCGATCCGACTTCTACCAGCAGATCGAATCCATCCCCGGCGTCGATCACATCCACAGCCTCTCCATCGACGACAACAGCGACAACCCCACCATCCAGTCCATCAAACAAACCGGCCTATTCCTCGTCCATTCCGGTCAACATTCAATTCAGTTAGTGTTTGGGGATTAGCCATTAGTCACTGGTCACTGGTCACCGGTCATTAGTCATTGGTCGTTGTTCCTCCGTCCTCCCTCCTCCGTCCTCCGTCCTCCCTCCTCCGTCCTCCCTCCTCCCTCCTCCACTCCCCCACTCCCCCCTCCCCCATGCCTCTCCAACTTCCCAACCTCGACGATCGCACCTACGATGATCTGGTAGCCGAAGCGCTCAGTTTGATTCCCACCTATGCCCCGGAGTGGACGAACCACAATCCGTCTGATCCAGGGATTGCGCTGATTGAGCTGTTTGCCTATCTGACGGAAATGCTGATCTATCGGTTGAATCAAGTCACTGATGACAATTTCTACACGTTTCTCAGACTGCTGAATGGCCCGGACTGGCAGCCGAGCGGGAATTTGCAGCAAGACATTCGCGGATCCGTACTCCAGATTCGCGATCGCTATCGGGCGGTTACGGGTGAGGACTTTGAATTCCTGAGTCTGCAGGAGTTTGAGCAGGCGATCGCGCGCACAACCTGTGTTCCGGAGCGCAATCTGGAGGCTTTGACGGAGGATGTCCGCAAACAACGGCAACCCGGACACATTAGCCTGGTGATTTTGCCAACGGATGAGCGAGTGGCAGCGAATGAACTCGGCCCACAACCCACTCCAGAACAACGCGAGGCGCTGTGGAAATTCCTCGATCAGCGCCGTCTGATTACGGTGCGCCATCATGTCGTCGGGCCGTTTTATGTTCCGGTCAGCGCTGAAATTCTGGTGGCTCGTCGTCCCGATGCGGTGGATGAGGTTGTCCGGCAGCGGATTGTGGACGCGATCGCGCCGTTCTTGAATCCAAAGCAGTGGCCGTTTGGGCGGGCGGTCTATGTCTCTGAGTTTTACGAGCTACTGGAACAGGTTGAAGGCGTGGATTTTCTGGCAGACATTATGCTGGATAGCCAGTGTGGTGCACAGGATCTGCATTGCGTGACGGCCGAACCGATCTGGCATGAAACGGGTGATTTTGTCGGGTTGCGCCTCTATGACCACCATTTACCGGCAGCCCGCATTGATCCAACTCGCATTGTCGTGGCTCCCAGTGCCAATTTTTTAGGGGTGCAGCTCCAGGTACGGGTGACTGCTACCGCCGGTGCAGAGTTGAGTGTCGTGCGGCGAACCCTTGCCACTCAACTCAGGCGGTTCTTTCATCCCCTGCATGGAATTCGCGCCCTCAATCCTTCCGGTGCAATGCGAATCCGCGTCCTTACCAATCCGCTCCGACTGCGGCTGATTAGTCTCGGCTCTCCCCCCCAATTCGTCGAGCAAAACTCCCGTGACATTGACTTAGCCGCCATTCTGGGAGTGGGTCAGGTAACCGCGATCGCGGTGCAAAGTCTCTCCACCCGCCAGTCAGCGTCGAACTCTGAAGTCTTCATTCAAGCCGGGCAGGTGATTGATTTGCGCTTAAGAGTTGATGTACAGCAATTTGTGAGTAGTGTGTGAGGTGAGGAAGTAGACATGATTGGTTGTTGGTCGTTGGTTATTCGGGACAGCAACGCCAGCAAGGAATTCAGGAGCCAGGAGTCAGGAGTCAGCAGAAATACTGAATTCTGAATCCTGCCCTGTGGCGACAGACTGTGCGATCGCACGTATCGCTTTGCAGAATGAGTTTTGGGACAGCGATCGCCAGTTGGTTGAAAGGGGACACCAACAAGGAAAGAAATGGAAAATATTGGTTAGTTGGTTTGCTTAGGAAATTCGCATTTGGATGATTAGGCAACAGTCTGTCTTTGTCTGAGTTGTTCCATCCAAGCTTTGGTGCCATAAATGCCTTGTAGAAGCGAAGGGACTGTGAGATCAACATTCAGGGCTTCCCAATGCAGTCCAATTCCAGAAGGGGTCACTTCGACAGCAGCTAAATCGTCAGGAGATGCACCAGCTAACCCTTGTCCGAGCGCGTGAGGAAACATAAAGGTTGCCCCGTCTTTCAGGTGGATGACAATCTGCCTGGAGGCAGGATCGTAGTGAGCAGAGATAGCACGAGGTTCTGTCGCATCAGAAAGAATTGCGCGATCGCTTGCCTGATCGAGTTGGGCTTGCAAAGCTATTTCGGTTAGTTCAAAATTCTCCATGAATTTCCCTACATGCCTCCAGTAAGTCGGGCTTTTGTGGTCTATAGTGCTCTCATACGAATTTTGTCATCTTCTACAACACTGAAATGCCCTTGCCAATCCTCATGGAGGGCAATTGCAGTTATGACTTTTTGAGCAACAACTATGCTGGAGGGAGCTTTAATTCGGAACAGGATGATGCCACTGGTAGCTGGAAGTTTTGTCCGAAAGGCAAGTTCTCCAAAGTCTTTGTCAAAAGTCAGCAGAATTCTGTTTTCTGTTTGAGCGCGGCTCAGAACTTCAGGATCGGAAATACCGGGAGAATCAGTGCGAATCCAGACCACATCGTGTCCTTCTTGGCGTAAAGCTTCTATAGCATCGGCTGGAAAGTTTTCGTTGGCGAGAAAACGCATTGTTTAGGCAGGGATGGTGTAGACTTTTTCGGCTTTCAGGATGGTGCTAGCGTAACTGAGGCAAGCTTGAATGTCTTCGAGGCTGATACCAGGGTAGTTGCGAAGGATTTCGTCGGTACTCCAGCCTTGAGCGAGGAGGTCAATAATCAATTCGACAGCGAGACGAGTACCTTTGATGCTGGGTTTGCCAACGAGAATGTTGGGGTCGATAGTAATACGCTCTTGCCAATCCATAACTTGCCATTTCAATTCATTACTAATTATTGTATGGTCGCTGGTTCTCAACCTAAACCATGCTTACTGTTCGCGAGTGATACTGCACATTGGGTGGTCGCTCCAAATGAGAAGACTGAGAGTTAGGTCTCTGCAGAGAGTATTCTCTCTAATTCGATCACTAAAGAGGGCAAATCATTGTTTATAGCTTCTACTGCAGCATCACGCATATGCTGCAATCGGGTGGCATCATCAATCATGGACATATAAGACTAAAGCTTCAGCGAGGACGCGATCGCGGATATAGCGGCTCAGTTCCTGCGGGGTTCGCAGATTGCACGATTCCCCGACATTTTGGCAAAGTCGGGATCTTGGGGAAAGGTTCTTGCCATAGTAATTCTTCA
>JAAUSG010000268.1 GCA_012034055.1 Leptolyngbyaceae cyanobacterium RU_5_1
AGCAATGTCTCAACTCGCATTTGCGCAATCCTTCCCCGCCGCAAACTCCTGAGTTGCTTTTCGGATACGCCTGCGACCTGGCTCAGCGCCTTAAAACTGGAACATCCTACTCGCTGCATTAATTGCCGCAACTGCTGACTATGGTCGGGTGCGATCGTAGCCATTGCCGATCATTTAGTTATTAGTTATTCAGTTGCTAGATTAAACCTTTAGTTGCACTGATAACACCGTACAGTTTCAATCCCTGAAAGGGTTTCCTGTTAATTTGGGTCAGGTTCCCCGACAGCGTGTAGTCGAGGTAATTGTCAAAGAGTTAGGCTATAAGTCACGATCAGGTTTGATTGCAGCGATCGCACGAAAAGAGATAAAAACTATGAACCACTCTATAGAAGAACATATAGGACAACAGCTAAAAAAATGCTGCAAGACCCGGAAAATATAGATGATTTTTGCTATGAAATCTCTGTGCCTTTCAACAGCGACTACAAAGTAATGGAGGCAGAAGCCTGGAAGATTTGTCGTGAGGAGTTTGTAAGTGATGGAATGACTCAAATTATTGGAGTGGAGCAGAAAACTCGAATCCTAACCGGAGCGGCAATGTGAAATGGATTTGTAAAATCAGGACAGAGAGGGAGCAGCCAGATGCAGACAATAACTAACCTGAAGCAGCTTAATTGGATTCCTCCCAGAGGAGAGCACCGCATTTCGATAAATGTTGCAAAGGTGTCCAATTTGGGTCGATTGTGGAACTTTGCAGAATCTCTCGGGTTTCACCCTGAGTTAATAGCAATGGTATTTCCCAATCGGGTAGAAATTCAACTATTGCTGTTACAGGAACAGCTAGAACCGGATGCGATCTTAGGGTTTGACTATGATCCGCTGATTGATCGTTTTGTAGAAGTTGAAGTGCCCGATGACGCAATTCGGCACTCCTATGGTGGAAAGATGTCAGCTATTGCATAAATGCTGCGAGATCCAGGTGCTAAACAAGAAACTGTAACGGAGTCAGATGAAGCATCGGACGTTCCCTGAGCGGGTTTTCTGCTAATTGCAGCTGTGGGTAGCTAGAACATACATTCCATCCATCCACTCCCTACCCTCACCCCCTCTGCTACGCCAAATGCTTTTGCAACACCGAGCGAGGAGCGCGGCGAACCCGACACAGGATTGTCTCGTGCCCCAAGCGGGAACAGGCTTCAAACCGATGGCAACCAGAGAACCCGTAATACTCACCGTCTACTTCCAAAACATCGATCGGTTCCTGCAACCCAATTTCCTGAATCGACTCCATCAACGAGGCAACTTTCGCCGGGTCATTCTGCCGATACAACGGACGACGAATTTTGTTGATTGGGATGGCTTCTACTCGAACCATGTATCTCTTCCATAAATCACCAACACCTAAATCATACTCATTATGAGTACGTGTTGCAAGTTTTGTCGCAAGCAAGAGGGAAAGGTATGAGGGAGAGGGAGATAGGGGAGATGGGGATCTCTTCCTCACTCCTCACTCCTCACTCCTCACTCTTTATCAGAAGATTAGATCCATCCCAACTCAGTGACAGTATCGTAGTATCTGAGCACAAAACGCATTATTTTCTTAGGTAGATTACCTTGCAAACTCAGCCCTCTCATATCAATTCCATTCGCTCCCTTTTGGTAGCAAAACCACTGAAGTACCTTTCCGGGACTGTTTTGGCAACGACCTTGATGCTTGGTTTCACGACTGAAGCAGGGCAGGTTGCCAGCCGGAAAGATATTGAGCTACAGGTGGGCATTGTGCAACGCTTTGGCGACCAGCCCACGGATTCATTGACTCTACAGGCACAACCCGGCGATCGCCTCACGATTCGGTTCATAACGGGTGGCAAACCGCAAACCCTGACGAGCAACACCGCTAAACTGAGCGTCCTCCTGGAACCCCTCTCTGAAGCCAGGCTTGAGGAGCGGGTCGTGATCAGTACCCATCGCAGCTTTGAGAGTGCCGAGGAAAATGCCAACCGCTGGCGATCGCAGGGTATTCCAGTAGAAATTGCCCAACCCAAGCGCTGGCAGGTGTGGGCGAAGCGAGATGTTTACACGACCCCGTTGCTGCGCCGCCTATTGCTGCAAAGCCTCCAGGCAAAAGGGATTCAGACCGCCTATGTGAACACCCAACTGTTGCAAAAGCAGCCGCAGGCATCCGTGTTGGTGAATGGCTACCGCTTCAACCGCAGCCAGATAGACATTTCATCCCAGAAGGGACTCGTTCAAGTCAGTCCAGTTGATCAGGAGCAGAGCCGTCTGTATGCAGGCAGGATGCGGCTGCAGCCGAACGCCTATAGGACTTACACCCTGGTGAATTGGGTGCCGTTGGAGGCGTACCTGCGTGGGGTTGTTCCGCACGAAATTGGCACGTCTGCCTCTCAGTCTGTGTTGCAGGTGCAAGCGATATTGGCACGCACCTATGCCTTGCGCAATTTGCGGCGGTTCGCGATCGATGGCTATCAACTCTGTGCCGATACTCAATGCCAGGTCTATAACGGGTTGAGTGGAACCGCGATCACAACGGATCGGGCGATCGCCGTCACCCGAGGACTGGTGCTCACCTACCAAAATGAACTCGTGGATGCGGTCTACTCGGCAGCGACAGGCGGGGTCACGGCATCCTTCAATGAGGTTTGGGAAGGTCCAAATCGCCCCTACCTGCAGGCAAAGATTGACTCCGTCGCCAACCAGTGGGATCTGTCTCAGCAAACGCTGGCAGATGAACGCAACTTCCGTCACTTTTTGAAACAGAAGAATGGGTTCAATGAGCAGGAACAGGAATGGTTTCGCTGGCGATATGAAAGCGATCTGGATGAATTGAGCAAAGATCTGCGCGATTATTTGAAGACGCTCAGAAGTCCACTGGCAAACTTCAAAACCATTCAGCGTTTGGAAATTGCCCAGCGATCGCCCGCTGGCCGAGTTCAGAAACTGCTGGTCACCACCGATCACGGCAAGATTGAACTGGAGAAAGACAATATCCTGAATGCGTTCTATGCCCCTGCTAGCCTACTCTTCTACCTCGATCCAATCTACGATGCCCAGAAAAAGCTGAAAGGTTATGCCTTTGTCGGGGGGGGCTTGGGACATGGGGTGGGACTCAGCCAAACCGGGTCGTATCACCTGGGCAAGCTGGGTTGGTCCAGCGATCGCATCCTCAGCTTCTACTTTCCCGGCACTCAGGTTCAACCCGTCAATAACTCAATTATTTTTTGGCGTGATTCCAAAACCCCGCCGCGCAGTAGTGAGGAGGGTTCACAAAATGCCTCCGAACAAGGTGGAGTGAAGGGTGAACCGGGAACACCAGAGCAGCGCAAATAAAAATACACTCCACAGCGGTTGCTGTGGAGCGGTTTGTAACGGTTGCGTCTCTTTCAAAAAGCTGTTGGCAATGCGCCTTCACAGAGAGACGAAGTGCGTGTCCGAAGCGTCAAGGCTTTGCTCTAAGGTTTAGTAGAGCGCCTCTTCTTGGTGAGTTTCAATCGTGCAATCGGATGCTGGATAAGCGACACAAGTCAATACATATCCAGCCGCAATCTGGTCATCATCCAGGAAGGACTGATCACCTTGATCAACGGTGCCGGACTTGAGCTTACCAGCACAGGTAGAGCACGCACCCGCGCGACAGGAGTAAGGCAAATCAAGCCCCGCTTCTTCAGCAGCATCTAGAATGTACTCATCATCAGGAACTTCGATCGTTTGATTTAGCCCTTCCGCATCGTTGATTAATGTGACCTTATAAGTTGCCATGCAATGGTCCTCTCAATAATGGATACAGCACTTAAGCGGGTAAAAGCTGACTATGTAACCCTTTGAGTAAAGATTACTGAGCTGGGTCAGTTTTACCACTTTTGATACTACGGGATAAATCACGGTTTAAAGCCGCTGATCCCTGTTCGGGCGAATGGGATTCGTAATGAAAATAGTCAATTTAATCTGCTTATCTTATAGGACAATGGAAAGCTCAGTCTAAAGACGTTGATTTGTCAGCCAAGCCAATCCTAAAAGTATTACCAGGTAGGACTTTCAGGCTTCTGAACACCCGTCAGAAATTGCATAAATTTTCGTACTTGCTGGTTGTAGAATTCATTAAAATTTATTATGAGTGATATTCGTTTTTTAGTTCACCCTCCAGTGCGGGTTGGTCTGGTTGGCACAGGTTATGCTGCAATGCGGCGGGCAGACAGTTTGCAAATGGAACCGCGTGCCCAACTGGTGGCGATCGCAGGACACACGCTTGAACGAACTCAAACATTCAGCCAACCCTACGGCGCGATCGCGTGTGGCTCCTGGGCTGAACTGATCGCCCGCTCGGACATCGACCTGGTGATCATTGCCACCATCAATCGGGATCACGGCGCGATCTCCAGAGCTGCTCTGCAAGCCAACAAGCACGTTGTCGTCGAATATCCCCTGTCCCTGAGTGTGGCTGAAGCAGACGAGCTAATTGAGTTGTCAAAAGCCCAGAACCGACTGTTGCACGTTGAACACATTGAGCTGATGGGTGGCGTTCACCAGGCGCTCAAAACCGCTCTTCCACTCATCGGAACTGTCTTCTCCGCTCGTTACGCCACCCTCAAGCCCGAACGACCTGCCCCCCAGCGCTGGACCTACCATCCTGACCTGTTTGGGTTTCCGCTCGTCGGTGCCCTCTCTCGCCTGCATCGCCTCACTGACCTCTTCGGAGCTGTCGCCACCGTTAGTTGTCAGGCCCAATTTTGGGAACCTACTCCAAACTCCGTAGAGACGCGATTAATCGCGTCTCTACCCCACTACACCACCTGCCTCTGCACCGCCCAACTCCGTTTCAAAACGGGCGTACTGGCAGAAGTCACCTATGGCAAGGGAGAAGCGCTGTGGCAGGCGGAACGCAAATTTGAAGTACAGGGTGAGAAAGGGGCCCTGATCCTGGATGGCGACCAGGGCACCCTCGTGCAAGCCGATGGGAGCCATGCGATCGCGGTCGGCGGTCGGCGCGGACTGTTTGCTAAAGACACCGCCCTGGTTCTGGATCACTTGACAACGGAGGCACCGCTCTACGTCAGCCCAGCAGCCAGCGCCTACACCCTCAAAGTGGCTGATGCAGCCCGGCGATCGGCTGAAACCGGAGCAACGATTGCTTTAGAAATGCCGGATAATCGCCTCAGCAAATTCGGAGCATTTAGCGGCTGGACGGGAGGTTCCAGCAAACGTGCCAGGTCATAGGTGACTTCGCGGTTGGAAATCGCTTGCCCGATTCCTTTTTGATTAAATCTGCTGCTTCTTGCCAGCCCAGATACTCCAGCATCATGACACCAGACAAAATTAGAGAGCCAGGGTTGACGCGATCGAGTCCAGCATGTTTAGGAGCCGTGCCGTGAGTGGCTTCAAAGATGGCGCACTGATCCCCGATATTGGCTCCCGGTCCCATGCCCAAACCACCCACGATCGCCGCCGCCGCATCCGATAAATAATCCCCGTTCAAATTCATGGTTGCCAGGATGGAGTACTCATCGGGGCGGGTTTGGATTTGCTGAAAAATGCTATCAGCAATCCGGTCATTCACCATCACTTTCTCCTTCCACTTGCCATTGCTGTGCGTCTCCCAAATCGCATCCAGCACCTGCTGCACTTCCTGACAAATTTTCTCCTGCTTTTCAATCGTCAGCGCATCGTACCCCGGCTCAATCAGGCGACCATTCTCTTCCAGGGTGATGTCTGGTTTTTTCTCCTTATTGCTGAGAATCCAGGACTCGCGTTCCGTAATGCACTCTGCCCGAAATTCTGTCGTGACCAGCTCGTAACCCCAGTCGCGGAAGGCTCCTTCGGTGTACTTCATGATGTTGCCCTTGTGGACAAGCGTGACCATTTGTTTGGGTTTGGGTAACCGCAACGCATGTTTCATGGCACGGCGCACCAGGCGCTGGGAACCCGTTTTGCTAATCGGTTTGATGCCAATCCCAGAGTCTAACGGAATCCGTTTTTTGCCGTGTTCGGGCGTGGCGGGGATCAGGTCTTCATTGAGGAGTTTGATCAGGCGATCGCCCACTTCTGTCCCCTGTCGCCACTCAATCCCCAGGTAAATGTCCTCTGTGTTTTCCCGGTAAATAATCACATCCAGTTTTTCGGGGGTTTTATGGGGCGAGGGAGTGCCCGTGTAGTATCGGCAGGGGCGAATGCAGGCGTACAGATCAAAGATCTGGCGCAGCGCCACGTTCAGCGATCGCATCCCACCGCCAATCGGAGTCGTGAGCGGGCCTTTAATCGCCACACCATAGGTCTTAATCGCGGCCAGCGTGTCTTCTGGCAAGTATTGATAAGTGCCGTATCGTTCACAGGCTTCATCCCCCGCGTACACCTTAAACCAGGAAATTTTGCGTTGATCTCCGTAAGCCGCTTCTACTGCCGCATCAAAGACTCGTTGAGAAGCGGGCCAAAGGTCAATACCGGTCCCATCCCCCTGAATAAACGGAATGATTGGATCGTCAGGGACGATGGGTTCACCCTGTTGAAAGGTAATTACAGAACCGGTCTCTGGGGGAGTAATTTTTTCGTAGGTCATGGGTGTCACTCCTGGATAACGATGCAGCAGCACTAAGAGCAAATCTATCTTTCCATAGGTTAGACATCTACTGCATACAGTTTGGCTAAGATATCTCAGTTGCGCCTGGCGAACTGTGCGCTTTGAGCGGATTGAATGATTTTGCCGCGATCGCATTCAGCTTTTTGCAAACTCTGAACGCTGCTACTTCACAGCATTTCAGCAAAATTTGAATAATCGACCGACCAGACTTCATATTTATTTCATCTGCAAGAATTTCTAAAATAGTCATGATTAGTTATGGACTGTATTGCCGTTTGAAATCTCAGTATTACGGAGCCAGGGTTGACTTCGGCAAACAGTTTCGGCTTTCGAGTTATAGTGATCCTTGCGGTTAACTAAACCTTATCCACGTCCAGACCTGGGGTTTTTCTGAAGGGAAAGCTACAGATTCCGAGCTGAACGTGGTTCAGAAATAGCCATTTCTGAGTCATAAATCTGAATCGAAATCGGCTGATCTTCAGATCTATTTTGGATGTGTCTAAATATTAATTTGAGGGATCTCTTTTGTCTGTGTTC